>CAKQVC010000252.1 GCA_934277655.1 uncultured Clostridia bacterium | reverse complement strand
GTGGTACAGTTCTTTCATATTTTTTTGCCACACAAGGCATGATCGAAATCGAAAATATCTTATCCGGGTTCAATCCCAGTTTCTGTGCGATATATGTTTTTGAAACAGCACCGAACATCTGCTGCGGAGACTTAGCTGAAGAAAGATCTTCCACCATATCCGGGTACTGGGTTTTCACGTAACGGAGCCAGCCTGGACAGCAAGATGTAAACATCGGCCACTTATGGCGATTCCGGTTTGCCAGACGATGAAGGAACTCGCTTCCTTCTTCCATGATCGTCAGGTCTGCACTGAAATTCGTATCGAAAACATAGTCAATTCCTATCTTTTTCAAGGCACATACCAGTTTGCCCTGCGTTGCATCCCTGTCACGCAGACCGATCTGTTCTCCCCATGCAGTTCTGACAGCAGGTGCAATCTGAACCATAGTAACAATTTCCGGATCTTCCAGTGCATCGTTGAGACGTCCTCTGTCATCTCTTTCCCGAAGTGCACCTACCGGGCAGTGAGTAATACACTGTCCACAGAGAGTACATTTACTCTCATTAAATTCCTGGCTGCCACGTAATCCGATAGTTGTTCTGTACCCTGACCCGACTAAAGTCCATACACCGATATCCTGTACTTTTTCACAGACCTGAATGCAACGCATGCATTTTACACATTTGGATGCATCTCGGATCAACGGGAAATTTTTGTCCCATCTCTGCTTCTCTGCTGTATTGCTATAGTCAGAAAGAATGATTCCGATATCGTTAGCGATCGTCTGCAGCGTACAATTTCCGCTTTTAATGCAGCTTGCACAGTTGGCATCATGGTCAGAGAGTATCAGCTCCACATTGGTTCTTCTGGTGCTTCTTACCCTCGGGCTGTTTGTAAGAATCTCCATTCCCTCTTCACACAGCGTGTTGCAGGCTGTAAACAGGCGCTCTTTGCCTTTTATTTCAACAAGACAAACTCTGCAGGCTCCGATTTCATTGATTTCTTTCAGATAACAAAGATGAGGAATGTGAATGCCGACTTTTTCGGCAGCCTCCATGATGGTCGTGCCTTCGGCAACTGCCACACTTTGGCCGTTTATCATTAATTTTACCATTTCATATCCCTCCCTCCTCGGAATGAACCGAATCCGTGATAATCACAGCGCAGGCATCTGGAAGCCTCCAGCATGGCTTCTTCCAGGCTCATCCCTTGCTCTACTTCATCAAAGTCGTTTCCTCTCTGTTTCGCGAAACGTTCTTTCATTTCTACTCGGCCGCAAGGGAGATGATCGTCAGGGGTCGGCTGCGGGATTTCCACATCCACAGTAATTTCGTGATTAAAGCCAAGGAAGCTGTCGATATTCGCAGCAGCAACTTTTCCTGCTGCAATGGCATTGATCACGGTAGATGGACCTGTTACACAGTCTCCTCCTGCATATGTTCCCTTTACGTTGTCTACAACACTGTTACGTTTCGCCTGAATGTTTCCGCGGAACACAGGAATACCGAATTCTTCAAAGAAGCGGATATCCGTTGCCTGTCCGATAGCAGAAATAATAATGTCACAAGGGATTTTTTCCTCCGGTTCGGAAGAATCCACCGGTCTCGGACGCCCGGACTTATCTGCCTGTCCTGCAATCTGTGGTTTTACCCACAATGCTTTAACTTCGCCATGTTTGTCCGTTTCAATCCTTGCCGGTGCTTTCAGCTGAAGCAGTGTGCATCCCTCTTCAATCGCACCACCGATTTCATCCGGAAGTGCTGTCATATCATCTTTTCTTCTTCTATATACAATACTTACTTCGGTTGCACCCAGCCGCTTCGCCGTTCTTGCTACGTCCATGGCAACATTGCCGCCACCAATGACAACAACCGCTTTACCGTTAAAGTCCGGCATCGCATCATCTCCAATGCCCCGAAGCATTTCGACTGCCGGGATCACGCCCTTAGCATACTCGCCCGGTATTCCAATGGACTTCGCATTATGGGATCCGATCGAAATATAGGTTGCATCGTAATTCTTTCGGATTTCGGACATTCCTTCTGGAGTAGAAATATCGTAATTCAGCTTTACGTCAACGCCGGTAGAAAGAATCGCGTCAATATCCCACTGCAGTCGTTCCCTCGGCAGACGATAGCTTGGGATTCCATAACGGAGCATGCCGCCAAGCTGTGCCCTCTTTTCGAAAATAGTTACTTTATGTCCCATCAAAGAAAGGAAATACGCAGCAGAAAGCCCAGATGGTCCTCCTCCGATAACAGCGATCTTCTTTCCGGTCGGTTTCATAACTTCCGGAACCGGAACATCCCCACAGTTATCCACCGCAAAACGTTTCAACCCCCGGATATTGACCGGTGCATCGATCAACGTTCTTCTGCAGCGGTGTTCACAAGGATGTTCGCAGATTAAAGCACAAACCGTCGGGAATGGATTATCCTTTCGGATCAGCCGTACTGCATCCTGATATCTTTCATGTTTCAAAAGTGATATGTACCCCGGAACATCAACCCCCGCAGGACACATCGCCACGCAAGGTACCGGCTGAAGGTTTTCCTTAATATTATCTGAACAGGTATGATTTCGAATATGCGCCTCAAAGTCAGCTCTGTAACCATTTAGTCCGCGCAGTACCATATTGGCACCTTCCGATCCTATCGCACAGTCCGCAGACACACTGATCGCCTTTGCCGTCTTTTCCAGCAAGTCCAGCGTTTCCATCGATGATTCCGTATTAATGCTGACAATATCATCAATCATCAGCTGCAACTGTCCCAGTCCGACACGACACGGCACGCACTTGCCACAGCTCTGAGAATGGCAGAGTCTCAAAAACGCAGCCGTCAGTTCAACCGGACATTGCCCCGGCGGGCTTGCTACGATTCTTCGCTCAAGATCCTTATACAGACCTTCAACCGTTTTCTGAGCAGCATCGCGTGATTTAATAAATAGTCGGTTCATAAATGCCCTCCTTTTCCAATTACATCTTTTCTCTTTTTCTTCTGACAGGGAGATGCATTCCGATTTTCCGATTCATGCATTTTTACTAATAAATCCTGTATAAAACTTAATTTTATCAGATTTTCCCAAAAAGTCAACACGTTTCCCTGCATATATTGTATACATGCACAAAATCCGTTTCTTTGCTTAAGCCCTCTTAAACTCTCTGATAAATACGTGTATAGCATTCTACCACCAATCCATGAAGATATGATGATTTTTCATTCAATCTGAGATGTACAGGTAAAATAAGCAGGCAAATGAAAG
>CAKQVC010000251.1 GCA_934277655.1 uncultured Clostridia bacterium | reverse complement strand
AGCAGCGGAAGTCTGCCACAGTGGTCGATATGCGCATGGCTTAGTATCACGCACTCCACATCGGCAGGATTGAAAGGGAAGGCTTCTGCATTCATTTTTTCTATTTCCTTGCCGCCCTGGAATTGTCCACAATCTAAAAGTACATTATGCTTCTCTGTCGAAAGCAAATGACATGATCCCGTCACACCTATGGTCGCACCGCAAAATTTTATTTTCATTAGATTTCCTCCTGCTTCAAATTTTCTTCTGCTGCCATAACGAAAATCAAAAGCCTGCCTTCGTCTCCTGCCTTTTCGTTTTTAGCTGTCATCAATTTTTGTTTCTATTTATAATTCCACAATTCTCTGTTTGCTGTAGAGACAGCTGCTGCCCCTGCCTCAATGGCATTATCTACATCTTCTTTAAATTCGATCAGACCGCCTGCAAGAATCGGAGTTCCCGAAACACGACCGGAAAACTCTTTCAGTTTCCGACAAACGATTCCCGGCATAATTTCAACAACATCCGGCTTCGCAATCCGAATGGAATCTGCCGCCGTATCGATCGAATGGGAATCGACAATAAAAAATCTCTGAACTGTAATCAGTCCACATTCTTTCGCCGGACGTATCATACTTGTCTTAGTCGTCAAAATTCCATCTGCACCAAGAGATTTGATATACGCCAATCCTGCACGATCCTTACCGATTCCTTCTGCAAAATCCATATGAATATATGCCTGCTTGCCAGCATCATGAATTTTTTTTATATGCTCTCCAACTGTCGTTATGCTGGAATAAAGTAAAAAAATAACGTCAACATCTGATTTCAGTGCTGCAAGAAAATCTTCCTCGGTCCTGACTGCTGCAGCTACCGCTCTTTTTTCGAATAAAGACATTTTCACATTCTCCTGTCTCTCTAAATTTCAGAAAAAGAACCTTGATGATAAACTACATCTGTCCTTTCTCTATTATTATTATAATATTTTCAAAGTCCGTTGGCAATATGAAGCTTGCAGAATTTAAAGCAAAACACGCCGAATGAGAGTAAATCTGCTATTCAATCATGCAGATTTCTCTCCTTTCGGCGCACTTGCATTATTTTTGTATTTTCTTATTCGCTTTGTTTCTCTATCCTCTGCGGTCGCCATGAAAATCGCTGCCTTCCGTCACATGAAGATGATATTTGGAAGCAAGCTGCACAAACTTCCATTTTTCTTCTTCTGTGTGCGATGGATACACACATTCCATTCCTTTCAGACCGGCCTTTTTCAATGTGCGAATAAGCTGATCCAGGTTGTTCCAGTATTCCTCGGAATCTCTCTCTCCCAGACCTTTGATCTTCCCTGGATGAGCAAGCACAGCCATGCCGCCTGCCTGCTGCAGCAACTTGATTGCATCTTCCGTCTTCATTTTTTCCTTACGGATACCCTTAACTTCCGGTGCATTGAAAAGTTTCCCCGGAGTCCAAGCATCAGAAACCGCCGCAATATAGCCGGCTTTTACCAATGCTCTTGCAATATTCGGCTTGCCCACATATTTTCCCTTTGACTGTTTTTCAAGTTCCTCCAGATTAACTGGATATCCCAGTTCCGTCAATTTTTCAATTAAAGCTTTGTTCCTCTCATGGCGGAATTCCCTAAGTTCCTTCAATTTCGCACGAAGCGCCTCATTTTCCGGATCGAAATTGTATCCAAGGATATGAAGCTCAATGCCATCCTGCTCCGTTGAAAGTTCAACTCCGGCAACCACCTGGATCTTCAGTGCCTCCCCAGCGATCATTGCCTCGTTCAGCCCATCGATTCCGTCATGGTCGGTAATAGAAATAATATCGTATTCCTCATCATTATATTGTCTTACCACTTCTACAGGACTCATGGTTCCGTCAGAATAATGGGTATGGATATGGTAATCCACTTTATAGTTCATAGAATCTCCTTCCCTCTTCTAGCTGTCTGCCCCTATCAGACTGCCCTCCCGTCTTGCCTTTTATCCGAAAATCATATCGTTTCTTAAATTTTCGACTGTTTTTTCCCCGCAAAGCACATCCGCAAGGGTCAATGCAAAATCCATGGCAGTTCCTGGTCCCTTCGATGTGATTACGTTTCCGCTGATCACAACCTTTTCACTGCTGTTTTCTGCTCCTGTAAGATGCTCTTCCATCCCCGGATATATCGTTGCTTTTTTCCCTTGTAAAATACCCAGTTTTCCAAGCACCATCGGTGCGGCACAGATGGCTGCTACCTTTTTGTCCGGAGATGCTGCAAATTCCTGAAGCTTTCGGCATAGCTGCTCGCTTGCTCCCAGATTCAAAGTCCCCGGCATGCCGCCTGGAAGCACCAGCATCCTGCAGTTTTCGTAATTACACTGGTTCATCAGCAGATCCGCCTCCACGCAGATACCATGTGCCCCGGTTACTTTCAGACTTTCACTGATGGAAACCAGTTTTGCATCCACCCCGGCTCTCCTCAAAACATCGGCTGCTGTCAGTGCCTCGACTTCTTCAAATCCCTCTGCAAGATAAATATATACAATTTATTTTCTCCTGTTTTTCAATCCGTATAAAATTCCAAACTTTTTTCATTCAGTCTTGACTTTTTATCGGCAGACTATTTAATAAAAGATCCGCGGCGGTCTTGTCAGTCGGAACACCAGCCATGTTGCAACTGCAAAGATGACCATGCCGATCGCAATGTAAAACACGGTTGCCATCGAAAGATAATCCGCCCCGATCAGATGGATCAGCGACGAATCCTCTGGCAATTCTACCAGCTGCATCTTTTCAAAAATCCACTGCCTGCCTCCATTAGTTATCGTAAGTGCTGCCGTTACCACAATCGCTGCCGGAATCAGTCCGATACTGATCTTATACCTGTCCCTAAGTGCTTTCTTGTAATCATTCTTCAAGAAATACGTGTAGATTGCCGCAGTCAGGATCAAGCTTACAACCATGATCGCTGCACTACAGTCAAGCCATTTTTTTACGATCAGCATATTCTTGCTCTCATCTTCTGTAAAAATGCCCTGCAGGTCATATCCGGTATCCTCGTACACCTGAAATTCTTCTGGGTTCCACGAATTCATGAACGCTGCAATTTCATCTGCCATCTCACTGTTGTCCAGGGTCGTGTAAATCTGATCGACCGCCCTGGAATCGTTGAAATAGAACAGATAAATATCCGCAGTCCGAAAGACAATATTTTGTGCAAGCGTAACCACAAAAATAGCTGCGGTAAAAATGACCAGTACAGAACACAGCATATTAAATTTTTTCAAGGTTGTGAC
>CAKQVC010000250.1 GCA_934277655.1 uncultured Clostridia bacterium | reverse complement strand
CATCAGGACAGCGCAGTTCTTCTTGACTGCAGAGTCTGGGGTGAAACTTCTAAGTACTGGGATGTAAAGTACTATATGGAAGAACAAGTGAAACTAGCTTTTGATGAAGCAAATATAACAATACCATACCCACAGATGGATGTTCATGTGGTAAAGTGATTTTTTAGGGAGAGATATTATGGGAGAAATTAAAAAATTCAAGAGAGTATTGGTAGCCAACAGAGGAGAAATTGCAATCAGAATTTTCCGTGCCTGCAAGGAGCTGGGCATTCGTACTGTGGCAGTCTATTCTGAAGAAGACAAGAATACCTTATTCAGGACCAAGGCTGACGAAGCGTATCAGATCGGTAAAGGAAAGACACCGGTTGGTGCATATCTGGGGATTGATGAAATCATCGCACTTGCACAGGCAAAGGGTGTAGACGCTATCCACCCGGGCTATGGTTTCCTTGCTGAAAACGCTGAATTTGCACAGGCTTGTGCAGATGCAGGAATCGAATTCATCGGACCGACTGCGGATATGATGAATGCGTTGGGCGATAAGATTCAGTCTAAGATCGTAGCGCATTCCGTAAACGTACCTACCGTACCAGGTGTAGAAAAGGCAATTGAAACAGAAGCAGAAGCTTTAGAGTTTGCAAATTCCTGTGGTTACCCGGTAATGCTGAAAGCAGCAGCAGGTGGCGGCGGACGTGGTATGAGAATCGTAAGAAGTGAAGAAGAACTTCTGCCTCAGTTCCGTTCTGCTCGTTCCGAAGCAGCAAAAGCTTTTGGTATTGACGATATCTTTATTGAAAAGTATCTTGAAAATCCAAAACATATCGAAGTTCAGATCCTGGGAGACAAACAGGGCAACATCGTACACCTGTTTGAACGCGACTGCTCCATCCAGAGACGTCATCAGAAGGTTATCGAATTCACACCGGCACTTTGCCTGACAGATGAACAGAGAGAAGCAATCTGTGCTGATGCGATTAAGATTGCAAAGGCTGTGAATTACCGCTCTGCAGGTACAGTTGAATTCCTCCTTGACACAACGACGGGAAAACATTACTTCATTGAAATGAACCCTCGTATTCAGGTAGAACATACGGTAACAGAAATTGTAACCGGAATTGATATCGTACAGGATCAGATTCTGGTAGCAGAAGGATATTCTCTTGACTCCGATGCGATTAAAATTCCAAACCAGGATGCGATTAAAGTAACCGGTCATGCAATCCAGTGCAGAATTACAACAGAAGATCCGGCTAATGACTTTATGCCTGATACAGGTACAATTGAATCTTACAGATCACCGGGCGGATTCGGTGTACGTCTCGACGGCGGAAACGGATTCCAAGGTGCAACAATCACACCTTTCTATGATTCATTACTCCTGAAGGTAACTGCTTCCAGCAGAACTTTCGAAGATACGATCAGAAAGGCAATCAGAGCGCTTCGTGAAACAGAGATCAAAGGTGTTAAGACCAACATCGCATTCATGATGAACGTTCTGAACCATCCGAAATTCGCAAAAGGCGAGTGTGATACCGGATTCATTGCAAATACTCCGGATCTGCTTGATATTGCTAAGGTTCAGGATGATGAACTCCGTGTTATCGAGTTCCTTGGTAATAAATTTGTTAATGAGACAAAGGGCGAAAAGAAAAGCTATAACGTTCCGGTATTCCCTAAGTTCAAAGCTGATGAACTCAAAACAATGCAGGGCAGAGGAACGAAGCAGCTCTTTGAGGAAATGGGCGCAAAGGATTTTACCCAGTGGATAAGAAAACAGCAGAGACTGTTCATTACCGATACAACCATGAGAGACGCACAGCAGTCCCTGATGGCAACACGTGTAAGAACCGTTGATATGGAAAAGATTGCTCCGGCAGTTTCTGTATATGGACGCAATTTCTTCTCACTGGAAGTATGGGGAGGCGCTACCTTTGATACATCTTACAGATTCCTCAAAGAAGATCCATGGGAAAGAATGGAAGTTCTCCGCGAAAAATGTCCAAACATTCTGCTCCAGATGCTTCTTCGTGGTGCAAATGCGGTTGGATATAAGAACTATCCGGATAATGTTATCCGTGAATTCGTAAAACAGTCTGCAAAGGTCGGCGTTGATGTATTCAGAATCTTCGATGCACTGAACTGGATTCCGGGTATGGAAATTGCTCTGGATGAAGCTTTAAACCAGGGCATGATTGCAGAACCATCCCTGTGCTACACCGGCGATATTCTGGATGCATCCAAGACAAAATACACGCTGAGCTACTACGTGAAGATGGCAAAAGAGCTGGAAAAACGTGGCGCACATATTCTTTGTATCAAAGATATGTCCGGTCTTTTGAAGCCAACTGCAGCAGCAAAACTGGTTGGTGCCCTGAAGCAGGAAATCGGTATTCCAATTCATCTGCATACGCATGATACATCCGGAAATGGTGTTGCAACAGTTCTCATGGCTGCACAGGCAGGCGTTGATATCGTTGACGCTGCATTCAACTCCATGTCCGGTCTGACTTCTCAGCCGGCGCTGAACTCCATCGTTGCATCTTTGCAGCATTCTGACAGAGATACCGAACTGGATGCTGACGGACTGCAGAGAATCAGTGAATACTGGAGAGATGTACGTCCGGTATATAAAGATTTCGAATCTGAATTACAGACAGCTTCTGCTGAAATCTATAAATACGAAATTCCTGGCGGACAGTATTCCAACCTGCAGGCACAGGTTGAATCTTTCGGTCTGGGCCACAAGCTGAAAGAAGTGAAGGATATGTACAAGGCTGTTAACCAGATGCTGGGCGATATTGTAAAAGTTACACCAACATCGAAGGTTGTAGGAGACCTGGCAATCTTCATGGTACAGAACAATCTGACACCGGAGAACATCGTAGAAAAAGGTGCAAACATCGACTTCCCGGATTCTACCGTATCTTATTTCGAAGGTATGATGGGACAGCCGGAAGGCGGATTCCCGGTTGACCTTCAGAAGGTTGTATTAAAGGATAAGCAGCCGATCACATGCAGACCTGGCGAACTTCTGGAACCGGAAGATTTTGAAGGAATCAGAAAGAAACTGCAGGATGAACTTGGTCTGGAAGGTACAGATAGAGAAGTTATCTCCTATGCAATCTATCCGAAGGTATTCGAAGATTACGTAAAATCCATCAAGAAAGACGGTTCTTTCCGTTACATGGGTTCCGACATCTTCTTCCACAGCCTTGCAGAAGGGGAAACTTGCGAAGTTAAGCTGGGCGAAGGTCGTGTTCTGATC
>CAKQVC010000249.1 GCA_934277655.1 uncultured Clostridia bacterium | reverse complement strand
GTGTCGATGCGAAGCCGCAGGATGATATCGAAATGCTTCCTCTGGAAAAGGTTCACACACCAGGAACAAAATCCATCGATGAGGTTGCGGATTTCCTGAAACTGGACAAGGCACAGACAATCAAAGCACTTCTTTTCGTAACGTATGATGCAGACGGCAAAGAGAATGGTTACGTTGCAGCCTTTATCCGAGGCGACAGAGAACTGAACATGACGAAACTGGTAAATGCTCTTAATATTAATGAATACGCAATTGAATTTGCGGACGAAACAAAAATGTCGGCAGCAACCGGCTGTGTTGGTGGATTTACAGGACCGATGCATCTGCACGATTGTACGATTGTAGTGGACAGCGAACTGCCGGGCCTGAAGAACCTCTGTGCAGGTGCCTGTGAAACGGATCATCACTACATCAATATGAATTATGACAGAGACTATAAAGGCGATATTGTTACAGACATCAAGACACTGAAAGAAGGAGACGCATGTCCAATCTGCGGTGCTCCTGTCAAACATGCAAGAGGGGTGGAAGTCGGACAGATCTTTAAGCTTGGAACCAAGTATTCTGAACCGATGAAGGCAATCTATAAGGATGAGAATCAGAAAGACCAGCTGATCTGGATGGGATGTTATGGAATTGGCGTTTCCCGTACGTTTCAGGCGATTATTGACATGCCGCAGAACCACGATGAAGGCGGTATTATCTGGCCGATGTCAGTCGCACCGTACCATGTTATCCTTACGGAAGTAAAACCGGGAGACGAAGAGCAGGATGCAGTCAGCCAGAAGATTTATGATGAACTGACCCGTGCCGGTGTGGAAGTCCTTTGGGATGACAGAAAAGAACGTCCGGGAGTCAAATTCAAGGATGCAGATCTGATCGGTATTCCGGTAAGAATCACAGTCGGCAAGCTTGCTGCAGAAGGTAAGGTAGAATACAAACTGAGAAGAGATCAGGATAAGGCAGAATTGACGGCAGAGGAAGCAATCGCAGAGGCAATTGCAATCGTTAACCGTGAAAGAAGCGGCAGATAAGTCTGAATAGAAAAAGGCATAAGAAACGGAGACTGAAGAGGAAAAAACTGTGGATTTTATCAGTGTGATGGAATGGATCGGCACGGTAGCCTTTGCAGCATCAGGGGCTTTTGTTGCCATAGAAAAGAAGCTGGACTATTATGGAATCTGTATTCTTGCAATCGTCACGGCGATTGGAGGCGGAATTGTCAGAGATCTGCTGATCAACCGGGATCTGCCTGCATCGCTGGAGAATCCCCTTTATGTGATCATCAGCCTGGTCACGGCATTTCTGATCATTGTTTTTTATGAAAAAACAGAAAAGATCACGAACCTGGTAAACATTGCAGATGCCATCGGACTGGCAGCATTTGTGGCTGTCGGCGCAGAGGTTGCTGTATATCAGAGCAAGGGAACGTTGTTCGTCATCATTACCATGGCAGTGCTGACAGGAACCGGCGGTGGGATTCTGCGGGATATTTTCGCACAGGAAATTCCAGACTGTTTCCGCAAGGAAGTTTATGCCAGTGCAGCGATCGCCGGAGCTGTCGTGTTCTGGGCTGTTTATCCCCATGTCGGGATTCTTATGGCTGCCTATGTGACTTTTGGGGTGACACTGATCATCCGGTTGGTATCCATGCATAAAGGATGGCATCTGGGACGCGTGCTTCTTTCGTATGAAAGAAAGGATCAGCGTGACAAGCCTTCGGAGACTACTACGGAGAATAAACCGATGTGAACCTGCATAAAACCGTTTGAAAAAAAGATTTTGCGGGTAAATATATAGGTAAACTTTGTATGAAAATATAGTTATGAAATAAGTTGAGATTAGGAGACGACAGAATTATGAAAAAATTTGTAATTGAGATGGAAAACGGGGACGTTATGAAGGGGGAACTTTACCCTGAGATCGCTCCACTTACGGTAGAAAATTTTGAAAAACTGGCAAGCGACCATTTTTATGACGGACTGACTTTTCACAGAGTGATTCCGGGCTTTATGATCCAGGGCGGCTGCCCGAAAGGAAACGGAACCGGTGGTCCGGGATACAGCATTAAGGGTGAATTTACTGCGAATGGCGTGTTAAACGACTTGAAGCATACGAGAGGTGTTCTGTCCATGGCAAGATCCATGATGCCGGATTCTGCGGGCTCACAGTTCTTTGTTATGGTTGACGATGCACCGCATCTGGATGGCCAGTATGCAGCTTTCGGTAAGGTAACGGAAGGCATGGAAGCAGCAGATAAAATTGTCAGTGTACAAAGAGATTGGAATGACTGTCCACGAGAAAAGCAGGTAATCAAGACTATTACTATCGTGGAGGAATAGGCAGATATGGCTTTTTTTAGAGAAGTTCATGAAGATATCAGAAATATGGTAGACAAGGATCCTGCAGCAAGAAACGGATTGGAGGTCTTGATTTGTTATCCTGGCATTTGGGCTTTGATTTTTCACAGACCGGCACACTGGCTGTACAAACATCACTGTCCGTTCCTGGCAAGATTGATTTCTCAGCTGACAAGATTCTTTACCGGCGTTGAGATCCATCCGGGAGCAAAGATCGGCAGACGGTGTTTTATCGACCACGGCATGGCGGTTATTATCGGCGAAACGGCAGAAGTCGGCGACGATGTAACGATCTACCAGGGTGTAACCCTGGGCGGCACCGGCAAGGATACCGGAAAACGTCATCCGACCATAGGAAACCGGGTAGTTGTCAGCAGCGGTGCGAAAGTGCTCGGACCTTTTAAGGTTGGCGACGATGTAAAGATCGGTGCAGGTTCCGTTGTGCTGAAAGAAGTACCTCCGAATTGCACGGTTGTCGGCATTCCGGGCACGATTGTAAAACGTAACGGCAAGAGTACAACGCAGGATCTAAATCAGGTAGATCTGCCGGATCCGGTAGCAGTTGAGATCGAATGCCTGAGAAAACGGGTAATGGAACTGGAAAAAATCCTGAAGACGGAGCATAAAATCGAAGCGGGCTGTATGGATTGCGCAGGTTCCTCTAACTTAGAAGAAACGTTGATGGAGAAGATTCAGGAGAAAAACCGCCGCCAGGAAGAGGAAAAACAGTCTGAAGAAAAAGCAAGCGAAGAGGTAAGTAAGAATGAAAATATATAATACGCTTACAAGAAAAAAAGAGGAATTTAAGCCGATCGAAGAAGGAAAGGTCAAGATGTATGTCTGCGGACCGACCGTATATAACTATTTCCATATCGGTAATGCAAGACCTTTTGTTGTGTTCGATACTCTCAGAAAGTATCTCGAATATCAGGGATATAAGGTTAAATTCGTTCAGAACT
>CAKQVC010000248.1 GCA_934277655.1 uncultured Clostridia bacterium | reverse complement strand
ATCCGGCACCTTCCAGAACATATCCGATGCTTTTGACGCTGCCTTCGGAAACTCCCGGAGGGATTGCGGCGGCGGCATAAGGAAGGTCAACACCAAGTCTTTCTTCCAGTTCTGCTTTGAGCCTGGTGACAAGCTGGACGGATTCATAATAGTTTACGATCACACCATCCTGAATCGCATGAGACGGTGCGGAGATACCTGCGATCGGGCGGTTATTCGTATCGACAACGGCAAGGACTGTATTGGCAGTACCAAGGTCGACACCCACTTTCAGGCGTCCCCGGAATTTCTTGCATTCGCCGGATTCTACCAGTTCTGCAAAATTAGATAAAGTTCGGTTTTTCAGTTCCATGTATGTAGCTCCAATGCTGTTTATTTGATGATTGTACCTGTTTTTTCACGATAACCGTCTCTTGCATGGGCGATGTCGGTGATGATAGTGCGGTGACCGCTGCCTTTGGATGCAAAGGATACGGCAGCCTCGATCTTTGGAAGCATGGAACCTGCAGCAAACTGATTTTCTGCGATATATTTGTTGGCATCGTCCACAGAAACAGTATCCAGCAGAGTCTCATTGTCTGTATCTTTGTTGAGGCTGACTTTTTCGACGCTGGTGAGGATCAGAAGTGTATCTGCATCAAGTTCTTCTGCAAGAAGCTCACTGGCAAGGTCTTTTTCGATGATGGCACTTGCACCGTGAAGGTCGATGCCCTGCTCCATAACCGGGATTCCGCCGCCGCCGGCAGCGATAACAACCTGTCCTGCATTTGCAAGAGTGCGGATGGTTTCGAGTTCGATAATTTTCTGCGGCTTAGGTGCTGCAAGGATTCTGCGGTATTCACCTTTGGCAGTCTCTGTAACGAAGTTACCTTTTTCCTCTTCGGATTCAGCTTCTTCGGAATTAAGAACTCGTCCGATGATTTTTTCCGGTTCGCCAAATGCTTCATCATATGGATCGATGACAACCTGTGTCAGGATAGTTGCAACCGGCTTGTAGATACCGCGGGAAAGTAATTCTGCGCGGATCGCGTTCTGAAGGTCATAGCCGATATAACCCTGACTCATGGCAGAGCATACAGACATCGGAGCAAAGGTATAGTCCGGATGTGCTTTTCCGAATTCATTCATTGCTGTATGGATCATGCCGACCTGTGGTCCGTTGCTGTGAGAAATGACAACATTTGCGCCTTCTTCAACAAGGTCTGCAATTGCTTTTGCTGTTTCACGGGTAGCCGTTTTCTGCTCAGGAAGTGTTGTGCCAAGGGCTTTGTGGCCAAGAGCAACAACAACTGTTTTTTCGCTCATATGGATTCCTCGTTTCTTTTCATTTTTGCTGTAAATGAAGCTGTTTTCTATAATTTTCTATTATAAAAGAATAGAACCGGAATTGCAATGGAATTAAGATAAAAAGATAGAAACCGTCACTGTTCACAGGCAACTGGAAACCTTGTGGCGTACGTGCTATACTGAGAGAAAATAAGGGGGTGCAGTATGAATTATAAAATCAGTAATTCAAAATTATCTGTAGAAATTTCCTCAAAAGGAGGAGAGCTTCGTTCTATACAGGATGCAGAAGGAAAAGAATATCTGTGGCAGGGAGATGCGGATTCATGGACGGACAGAGGGCCAAATCTTTTTCCGTATATCGGGCGGATGACGGACGGACAGTATCGTTATCAGGGAAAGACGTATCATATGGATATCCATGGATTTTTGCCATATATGGAGATGAATCTGGTGGAGAAAAAAGAAGACGAGCTGGTTCTCGGGCTTCAGAATACACCGGAGACGGAGCTGTGTTATCCGTTTTTGTTTGAACTGGATATTTGCTGGAAACTGATAGAAGATACGCTTCAGATTACATATTATGTCAGAAATAAAGATATAAAGACGATGTATTTCGGTATTGGCGGTCATCCGGGATTCTGCGTGCCGATTGCGGATGGACTGGCATTTGAAGATTATCGCATTGATTTTGGAGAAAATGCGCAGTTGAGCCAGGTGGTTTTGTCAGATGACTGTTTTGTGACGGAAAATACGGTGCCGGTGCCGCTTGTTGATGATCGTTATCTGCCGTTGCAGCATGGGTTGTTTGACAGAGATGCGATCGTTTTGGATAAGATGCCGAAAAGCCTTGTGATCGAGAGCAAAAAAGATTGCCGGAAGATTCGGGTGGTTTATGAGGATATGAAATATCTCGGAATCTGGCACTGGCCGAAAATGGAAGTAAACTATGTCTGCATAGAGCCGTGGAGTTCTCTGCCATCCCGAAAAGGAATCACAGAAGATCTGGAGACACAGCCGAATCTGCTTCGGTTAGAAAGTGGATGCGAAAACCAAAATACATGGAGCATTACCATAGAAAAGTAAATGAATGAACTGAGCAACGGAAAAGCCGCCTGTACGCAGGCGGCTTGTTTCCTTAACTTTTTGAGGGGGGAGATAGAGAGTGGTTATTCATCTATCCAATACCTATTATAAGCAGGAAATATGTTTAAACTGTGTACTAAATCTAAAAGAAAAATAAAACTTCTAAAGAAAATTTAAAGAAACTCTTTAATTTTTACAGGCTCTTGTAGTCTGGACCGAAACGTGCTAAAGTGTGCTTATCTGAATTTCAGTTCTTTGAAATTCATAACTTTCAATCGTCATTTCGACAATGATCCCATGAAGAATGCAAAGTGAAAGGGGAAATGCCTATGGGCTGAGGAACAATGCCGGTGTTTTATTATTTGAAACTATTTGACAGAAGATTTTTGAAGTGAAAAGGAGTTTTTTATGAAAAACAGAATAATGAGAAAAATAGCGGCGGCAGGTATGGCAGTTTTCCTTGTCGGGATGTCGGCGGGAAGCGGATATATGTGGAAGGAGGCACCGGTTTATGCGGCGGAGGCGGTCTTTGAAACAGATGAAGGACAGAAGGACGGATATCAGATAGATGTGCTTACAGATGAAATGCAAAATTCGGATGTGGATATCATTACTGATGAGACTGAACTTCCGAATGAGGAAGAAATTCTGGACGAAGCAGAACTCCCGGATAATGCATTGCCGCAGACTGAAAGCGAAGATTCAGAGGAAATTTCGGACAATCTATATTCGGAAAATGAAAATGCGGATTCATTTTCCGATAGCAGTGGTGATACAGATACAAATTTACAGGCAGATCTGAGCCTGTCAGTTCAGTCAGAGGACGATACAGTCAAGGCAGGAAGTGATCTGGTATATACGATAACTGCCGAAAACACAGGGGGATGCGACCTTAAGGATCTGAGGATCAGCTACAATTTTTCAGAGAATAACTTGTTTAGCTACTACTCCTTGACAATTGTAAAAAAAATTACTACAATACGAA
>CAKQVC010000247.1 GCA_934277655.1 uncultured Clostridia bacterium | reverse complement strand
CATCCGGTGGAAGGCGACTTCCGGCAGGAAAATGGCAGTCTGAGACTCCCGCTTAAGATAGATAGTACTCCGAAAAATGGAAGAATAAAAAAAGAACTGGAGCAGCTCATCCCTGCATCGACCCTGCGGTATATTTTCGGAACAGATGAGCAAGATGCACCAGATCCGCTGCAATCGCAAAAAATGCAATCAATCGAAAAGCTGTCTGAAAAAAATGCAGCAAATGTTCCGCTAGGAAAAAAATCTGCAGGACAGAGATATCATCGGCAGGTAACGCTGATGGAGCTGCTGGATTCCCGGGAAGACCGGGTAAAAAAACAGAAAGAACTGCTACAGGCTTATCGCAGCGAAAACGGCGTTTTGATTTCAATCACGTTGAATATTCCGGGTCCGATAAAAGATTCCCATACATACCGAAACGCCATGCACAGGGCAATGAACGTCCTGACGGAATGTTTTGCACAGAACGAAATCCTCCATCAGGAAATCCGGGAACTGGTAACAGGACCGGAAGGATATCTGGTGGTACAAGGAAGGTCTGCCGAGGAAGTAAAAAAAATAACCTGCAGCATTGAGGACGGCAGCAGGCTAGGCAGGCTGTTTGATATGGATGTGATGACGGAGAAAGGAAGCATTTCCAGAAAAGATCTTGGAAAACCGGGACGGAAATGTCTGATCTGCGGGGAGGATGCGAAACTCTGTGCACGAAGCCAGCGGCATCCGATGCAGGAACTTCTGGCGGAAGTTGACCGAATCCTGGAAGATGCAGAAATATCCGAAGAAGGGTAAAAGTAGGGTATTGACTTTTTTGCAGAATCCAAGTAAAATAATTGGGTAAATGAATATCCAGACGGTGAAGGAACCAGTAACTGAGGCGTAATAACTTTACAGAGAGCGGTCTGCGTATGCGGAAACGAAAAACGTATTGTGGCGTGAGCATAAGCATGTGCATAATGTGTGCATGAGAAATACGATTGGAGAAACGGCATATGAGCTGAGAGGACTGCGGTGAAGCCAAATGTGAATATCACTCCGGAGTCTGACACGCTAATGAGAGGCAGCCTTGATAGAGGCATGCAACTAGGGTGGTACCGCGGTTAAGAATAATCGTCCCTAAATCAATTTTGATGTTGGTTTGGGGGCTTTTTGTTTTCCGAAAAACCAAAATCAGAACCAAAACGTAAAGAAAAGAATAGATAAACCAAAGAAAGGAAAATCGAATGTTCAAAAACTTATCAGAAAAGCCGGTTGCTGACGTTCAGAAAGAGCAAGTGGCGAAATGGAAAGAAGAAGATCTGTTGCATAAGTGCGTCGCAGCCAGAGAAGGCGCGCCATCCTTTGTCTTTTATGAAGGACCACCGACTGCAAACGGCAAGCCGGGCATCCACCATGTGATGGCAAGAACCCTGAAGGATTCCATCAACCGTTACAAGACCATGCAGGGGTATCAGGTAAAGAGAAAAGGCGGCTGGGATACTCACGGACTTCCGGTAGAAATCGAAGTAGAAAAGCAGCTGGGATTCTCCGGCAAACAGGATATCGAAGCATACGGCATCAAGGAATTTAACGAAAAATGCCGTGAATCCGTTTTCACGTATACAAACATGTGGACAGATATGTCCGATCGTATGGCATATATGGCTGATATGGACAATCCGTATATCACGCTGAATAATGATTATATCGAAACAGGCTGGTGGATCTTAAGACAGGCTTTCGATAAGGGACTGATCTATGAGGGATACAAGATCCTGCCTTACTGCCCGAGATGCGGAACAGGACTGGCTTCTCATGAAGTGGCACAGGGATATAAGATGGTTAAGGTAAATACTTTAACCTGTAAGTTCAAGAAAAAAGGAACTGATAACGAATATTTTCTGGCTTGGACAACAACTCCATGGACGCTGGCATCCAATATCGCATTGACTGTCGGACCTGACATCGACTATGTAAAAGTGAAGATGACTTCCGGTGATAATGAAGGGAATATCTTCTATGTAGCCAAAGGTCTGGCAGCAAAGGTTCTTGGAAAGGATGAGTATGAAGTTCTGGAAGAAATGAAGGGCCGCGATATGGAGTATTGGGAATATGAGCAGCTGATGCCGTTCTGCGTTCCTGATAAGAATAAAAATGCATTTATCGTAACCTGCATGGATTACGTTTCCACAGAAGATGGTACAGGAATCGTTCATACGGCACCTGCTTTCGGTGAAGACGACTATCAGTGCGGACGTAAATACAATCTGGCCGTTCTGCAGCCTGTTGATGAAAAAGGCGAATATACGGAAACTCCGTGGAAAGGCCACTTCGTTATGGAGGAGGGTCTTGATGTAGAAATCATCAAGTACCTGGCTGAAGGCGACAAGATTTATAAAAAAGAAAAAATTGAGCATAACTACCCGCATTGCTGGAGATGTGATACACCGCTGGTTTACTATGCGAAACCTTCCTGGTACATTGAAATGTCCAAGCTGAAAGATCAGCTGGTTGCCAACAACAATACCGTGAACTGGTATCCGGAGTTTGTTGGAGAAAAACGCTTTGGAAACTGGCTGGCAGATGTAAAGGACTGGGCAATTTCCCGATCCAGATACTGGGGTACTCCAATTCCGATCTGGAGATGTGAATGTGGACACCTTCACTGCATCGGTTCCAGAAAAGAGCTGGTAGAACTGGCAAACGAAGATATTGATGAAAGCATTGAGCTTCACAGACCATATGTGGATGATGTGACACTGACCTGTCCGGAATGCGGCAAGACCATGCACAGAATCCCAGAAGTTATGGACTGCTGGTTTGACTCCGGTTCCATGCCGTTTGCACAGTGGCACTATCCGTTTGAACATAAGGATGATTTCGACCAGCTGTTCCCGGCAGACTTTATCTGTGAGGGTATTGACCAGACAAGAGGATGGTTCTACTCCTTGATGGCAATTTCCACGATCGTAAAAGGCTGTGCACCGTATAAGAATGTACTGGTTAACGACCTGATCCTGGATAAAGAAGGAAAGAAGATGTCCAAGCATAAGGGCAATACGGTTTCTCCGTTTGAAATGCTGGATAAATATGGTGCAGACGCAACCAGATGGTATCTGCTTTCTGTATCGCCGGCATGGACACCGACCAAGTTTGATGAGGAAGGACTCAGTGATGTTGTCAGCAAGTTCTTTGGCACGCTGAGAAACGTATATAATTTCTTCGTCCTGTATGCAAACCAGGATAATCTGAATCCAGCTGGTTTCGAAGTTCCTTATGACAAGAGACCAGAACTTGACAGATGGATTTTAAGCAAATATAATCAGCTGATCCACGATGTAACGGAATACATGGATCAGTATGATCATATGAAGACGGTAAGAG
>CAKQVC010000246.1 GCA_934277655.1 uncultured Clostridia bacterium | reverse complement strand
ATTCTATCGCATTCAGAATTTCGTTCTCCGGGCCGCATTGCGTGCCATCTGCGTTATAAGGAAGTAAATCGCCTGCCATTACATTCTCTTCGGCATTTTTTTCAATGTCCGCACAGATAGCTTTGATATAGGCATCCTTCTGACTTTTACCTTCGGTTAAAAAAGATATCGTTTTTATTCGTTCATAGATATTTTCTGCTGTATCGTTCTCGCCTTCGATTGCCCCCTCCGGAAGCTGATACTCCGCCATGCGAATCTGCTCATTGATTGCCATATCACATGCAAGATTCCATCGTGCTTGTTCTCGATTTTTTCTTCGTTCGGCATGCTGATAAACAATGTGCAGCATTTCATGAATTTGCACAGCGATTTGTTCTTTCGCGCTAAGCTTTTTCCAAAAAACAGGATTATAATATAGCGTTTTTCCATCCGGTGACACCCCTACGGACGGAATCCTCGTTGTTTTGAACACCTGTCTGATATTCAAAACCACAGGCGTGAGCCAAGGCTCTTTCCAAATCAATGCATGAAAATTCATTTTGCGTAAATCCCCGCTTTCTTCGCAGCCTGCCCCAAGACACGCATACAATTTTTATCTGAAAGCAAAGTGCTGCCAAGCAAGTCAATCACATATCTGGCAAACATGACTTCACATTCCGGACTTTGTTCGGCAATCCATTCATAAACAGCCGCAAAGTGTTTTTTTATCTCCGTATCTTCTTTTAGTGCGAACGCCAAAGTTGCGGCAAAGGCGGCTAAATGTACCTTGTCCGGTTTTTTCGCCGCTCCGCTGACAATCTGTTCGATTGTCGGGCATAAGTCAGCCTGATCGTAAAATGCGCAGAATTTTGTTTCATGTGCTCCTCTGATTGTCCCATGCGCAGCCTCTCGGCAGGAAATTCCCTTTTTCAAAGCAACGGACAAGTTCGCCCATTCACGCGGGCAAGCTGTTCCTGTGGATGGCTTTTCAAGAAGCGCGTCCGGATTCGCGTACAAAAAAGATTGAATTTTAGAATCAATATCGTTATTCTCGGCCCAATCCAACCATTCTTTTACCGTAATTTCAAAATCTACAGTAAATACTCTTGTCTTTGACGCGTAAACCATTTCTCTCGCACCCGTTTCATCTTCAACTCGATTACCCGCGCCGAAAACAAACAGTCCCGGTTGTCCGTTTTTTAATCGATAATCAAAGGAAACACCATGCAGCCTCCGTTCGTTGAATGGTGCATAAGCCAGCTGCTGCAAAGCATCCGGTGCATTTGTATACTCATCAAAAAAAAGTATGGTCGGAATGTCCGCACACTGATTTTCATCGATTCTCCGCAGCCACCATGCTCTCGCTTTCTTTAAATCGCCGCTTTGCGGAGAAATATAATCTTTTCCTTCAAAGCTGCTCGGAGTTTCGGCTGACAAACGGATGTCAACCAAGTCCCCTTTCATTTTTTTAGTGAATTCTGTTATCGCGGCTGTTTTTCCGATGCCGGGCGCGCCAAGCAGCATAACCGGTATGTTTGCTGCAAGTGCAAAGATTTTTTCTTGTTCTTTCATATTGTCTTCCTCCATTTTTTTCATCACTATAACACACTTTTAAATAAGACCTTATTATTATAAAAATTAAAAAATTTTCAGACATTCCTGTAGGAAATGGCTGCGAGAAGACATACTGGCTTTCTTTTAAAATATTTTTTATAAACTTAGGTTTTATTATAAGGGTTGCTATACTGTTGTCACAAAATGAAAAGGAGAAAAAATCATGAACACATTCGACAAAGTTATCGGTTACAAATCCATCAAACAAGAGCTGCAGCAGATCTGCGACATGATCCGCAACCGAACAGTCTATGAAGAAATGGGCGCAAGGTTGCCGCATGGCTTGCTGCTATATGGAGACCCGGGATTAGGTAAAACCCTTTTAGCAAAATGTCTGATTGAAGAAAGCGGACTGAACGCAATTACCATACGCCGGGATCGAGGCGGCGATGCCTTTATCAGCAGTATTATGGAAGCTTTTGCGAAGGCAAAGGCAGATGCCCCGGCGATCATTTTTCTCGATGATATGGATAAATTCTCTACTGAGGATGCTTCATACCGTGACACGCCGGAATACGCGGCAGTACAGGCTGGAATTGACGATATCAAGGAATCAAATGTATTTCTGATCGCTACAGCCAATGAAATCCGAAAGTTACCGATTTCACTGCGGCGTTCCGGCCGCTTTGACAGAAAGCTTCACATTCAAGCCCCGACGGCATCTGATGCAGAAGCGATCATTGCACACTATATAAAAGGAAAACGACTCTCTGACGATGTCAACATCAAAGATTTAGCAATGATGATGCGATATCAGTCCTGCGCCGAACTGGAAACAATCCTGAATGAGGCTGCTGTCCGCGCCGCATTTTGCCGCCAAAGCTGTATCCAGATGAAAGATATGGTAAGTGCTGTGCTGAAGCAGCAATACGATGCTTATGAAGATATTCCCTGCGTTTCGGATGAAGTTATGAAATATGTCGCGCTTCACGAAGCCGGTCATCTGGTGGTAGCTGAAACACTTTGTCCCGGCAGCGTCGGTTTTGTTTCCTTGCTTCCTTCCGGAGAGAACCGCTGCGGCGGGTTTGTCCATCGCTGCAAAACACTTCCAGCCTCCGATGAGACAATCATCGTGTTGAGCGGTAAAGCCGCAGTTGAGATGCGGCATGCGGGTCAAGCCGCCGATGGCTGCAGCACTGACATTGAGCAGGCAGTCAGTTCCATCCGTGATGCGATTGCAAAAAAAGGAACAATGGGTTTTTCCTTCCTTGATATTGAAAACAATACATCCCGTGACATATCCAAAAGCCTGCAGCTTCGCAGTGAGACAGCCATACAGATCGAGTTGGAACGCTGCTATGATATAGCAAAAAGCATCCTTGCTCAAAATGAAACTTTTCTGAATAAGGTTACCGAAGCGCTGCTCGAAAAGAAATCGCTGCTTTATTCTGACATACGGAGCATCCGCAGTTCTACCGTAAAGAGCCATGTAGCAGTAACGCACGAAGCATCCTCACAGTGTTACCAATTGCAAGAAGAGGAAGCCTCGCTAGCAGATGATCCGGCAGCAGATTATAAGCAGCGGATTATGAGAAAAATAGAAGAATACAGAAAAAAACAGCACCACTAAATAGTCAGAACGTGGTGCTGGATAGTCCTTATTTTGAGACGCACCGCCACATTATACAGATAAAGGCGGTGCGTCCGTGGTTTTATGGCGCAAGCTTGTTGCGATGATAAAATTCAAAAAATGGAAAGATAAATACTATTAAAAAAATGTTTAAACGAGACTGTTTCAAGTTTTGTGTAAACGTTAAAAACTGATATAAGATCAGTGAATAGTTGTGCATGGGCAGGACCGAT
>CAKQVC010000245.1 GCA_934277655.1 uncultured Clostridia bacterium | reverse complement strand
GCGTAAATTAGTTCAATCGGTTTTTTTGTTTCTTGCAACTTTGTGCCTGATTGGAGGAGCAGGACTTGCGATCAATCATTTTAACGGAATCCAGGAAACCGTTCAAGTTGTCAGTGAAAGAGTTTTAGTACCGGGAGGGCAGTCTGTCGGCATTAAAATGAATGTGAAGGGGGTTCTGGTCGTCGGTCTGGAAGAAATAGAAACGGATGATGCTGTTGTCAGTCCCGGATATGATGCCGGGCTTCAGATTGGCGATACCATTACGGAAATAAACGGTAATGCAGTAAGCTATGCAAAAGATGTAACAGAAATCGTTAATAATAATGGAAGCAAAAATCTGGAACTAAAAATCATGCGAAAAGAAAAGATTGAAAAGATAAAGCTTCATCCCGTAAGAGAACGAACCAGTCAGACGTACAAGATCGGTGTGTGGGTAAAAGAGAAAATTGCAGGGATTGGTACTTTAACTTTTTTTGATCCTAGATGCAATGTTTTCGCATCTCTTGGACACGGAATTTATGAGATGCAGACAGGGACGCTGCTGGAAGCTGGCGACGGACAGCTGCTGCGAACAGAGGTAAGGTCTATTAAAGAAGGTACTATCGGCAAACCCGGCGAAATTAGAGGGATCTTTTATGGAGATGAAAAACCTGTCGGGCAGGTTAAGAAAAATTCTGTTTTTGGCGTTTATGCAAAAGGAACGAATGCGTCACAAATGGATTTGACAGAACCGATTATCATGGGCAGGCAGGAACAGGTTGAAGAAGGAGATGCATATATTTTAACTACAATTGACGGTAAAAAGGTAGAGCGGTTCGACATTCGTATTACAAAAGTCAATCGGCAGAATGTGCCAGACAGCAAGGGGATGGAAATTGAAGTTACTGATGACAGACTTTTGAGATATTGCGGCGGAATCGTTCAAGGTATGAGCGGAAGTCCGATCATCCAAAACAACCGGCTTGTCGGAGCGGTTACTCATGTTTTTGTCAATAATCCAACGCGAGGATATGGAATCTTTGCGGAATGGATGGTAGAAGAAAGTGAAAATTTAAAGTAAACATGTGCGAAACAAAAAGTCTGCTGTGCGTTGCTGCAAGCAGACTTTTCTGTTATGGTTCCGTTTATAATGCCGTAAAAAATGTACAGGATCAGTTCAGGCGGTTTTCGCTTTCATCGAGAGTTTCCTCAAGGGCTTCCACTTCTTCTTCGATTTTCGTGACTTCTGCCTTATTATCATCCATAATTTCAATATTATCGAGCTGAGCTTTCAGATTCGCCTTGAAAGCGTCAATGTATGCACGGTAGAGAACTTTTTGTTCTGCCTGTTCTTCGGGCGTCAGACCTTCTGATTTTTTCTTCTTTGCCAGCTCATTAATTCTGTTGATCTGTTCTTGTGTTACCATTGCTGTGCCTCCTTCATATGCTATTACTATCATACTTTGAGACAGAAGATTTGTCAACCTGCTTTCCGCTCCAGACGCAGTTTGTCAGCGATGATAGCGATGAATTCGCTGTTTGTAGGCTTCCCTTTGTCGTTTTGAATGGTATAACCAAACAGACTGTTCAACGTTTCCAGCTTACCGCGATTCCAGGCAAGCTCGATCGCATGGCGGATCGCACGTTCAACACGGCTTGGTGTAGTGCCGTTCATCGATGCGATCGTTGGATATAGCTCTTTCGTAACCGCACTGAGAAGCTCTTTGTTTGCCACAACCAGTGTAATAGCATCCCGGATGTATTGATAACCTTTTATATGAGCGGGTACTCCAAGCTCATGAATTAAATTTGTAATATCCACTTCCAGATCGTTGTCAATGAGTGAATCTTTTAGAACTAAAGATTTCCTGAGATTGCTGCTTCCTGCATTTTGAATGAAAGAATCTGTCCCTGCAGCACTGAGCTGATTGATTCGTTTTACAAGCATGCTCATGTTAATCGGTTTTACAAGATAATACTGAGCGCCCAGTGTGATCGCTTTCTGGATAATCGAATCCTGTCCAATTGCTGATGTCATAATAACGCGGGGATAACAATCCATTTCTGTAGAGTCCAGTGCTTCTAAAACACCGAAACCATCAAGGTGCGGCATGATCAAGTCTAAAATTAAGATGTCAGGTCTGTTGCCACCTTTCAAAAGTTCGATTGCCTCCAGGCCATCATTTGCTATAAAGCTGATTTCCATATGTTCCTGTTTCTTTAAGTAGTCTGCCACGACTTCGCAAAAGTCCTTATTGTCATCTACAATACCTACCAAAATCTTCTTCATATAAATCCTCCTATATACACACTCTTTGCCATTTCGGCAAATTTCCTATATATTTATTGTAGTATAGTGTCAATAAAAATTGGAACTTTTTTTGAAACATATTGTTACAATATTTCAGAAGATACGTCTAAATCTTCACTTCTTGCCCTAAATACAACGAATTCCGCTACATATCTTAACTTTTTCTTAACATGAAAATAGCGATAAAACAAATCAGATGTGATACGTAAAAAAAAAACTGTCATCCTTCGGACTTTGACATTTTTTTCAGCTATCCTGTTGTATGCTGAGACTAAATGAAAATAAGGGGATAAAAAGTGATGAAAAAGATGATTGGAAAGTACAAAATGTTCAGCATGATATCCAGGATTCAATTGAAAACAAATTTTCTGAAAAAGATAGCTGGTATGGCTGTTATTCTTTTTATAGCAGTTTGTTTCCTGCAGGGAACCGGAAATAAAAACGAGATGATTCTCACAGAATTGATAGGGCAGAGAATTGACATTATGAATGATTTTTATACAGGAAACATAACATTTGATGAAGCATCGGAGCGGCTTTCACAGATAGAGGCAGAAAATCTTCTGGAAGAGGACTGTACAAATCTGAAAAAATATTTTCGAACGGATATTGAGAAAATCCATCGTTACCAAGTACGCCGTGTTGATTTTTCTTACGAAGCAGAAAATCTGCTTTGTGGTTTGGTTACAATTGCATGGACTATTGAGGAAGCTGAGCCGCAATCCGGCCAAACAGAAAAAGCTCAGAAACAGGAATTTTGCACGGATTATAGTACGATTGCACAAGACTACGGCAGTGGATACAGATTGGTTCAATTTTTTTAAAAAAAATGTTTGATTTCCTTGATTTTTTGGTATAATACTTGCGTTGATAAAGTTGACATAAATGAAACAATCAAAAAGGCATATACTATTATCTAATAATAGTCAGATAAAAAAGAGGAGTATCACACTATGAGAAATGTATATTTGGACTATTCAGCAACGACTCCTGTAAAAGAAGAAGTCTTGAAAGAAATGATTCCGTATTTTACCGAGAAATTCGGAAATCCATCCAGCTTATATGATAAAGGGCTTGAAGCAAAGGCTTCTGTTACTCACGCAAGGGAGCAGGTT
>CAKQVC010000244.1 GCA_934277655.1 uncultured Clostridia bacterium | reverse complement strand
ATGTAGTACTCAGTGGAGATGATCATGCGTATGCCAGAACCTACCCGATGAAAGGCGACAAAGCACTTACCGAGGATAGCCGGGAAGGTGTTGTATATTATGTCTGCGGAGACTTGAGCGGTAAAGATAACGAATACCATGAGCAGGAATATTTTGCGGAGAGCATCCCTCATAGAGAATATACCGGAATGTATATGTCTGTTGAAGCTGACGGACAGGAAATGACTCTTAATGCATACAAATATGACGGAAGCTTATTGGATTCTTATACGATCAAGAAAACAGACTGTGAATTGGGCAGGCATAGCTTCAATGAGGATTGTACATATAATTTAACAGATAAGACGATTAACTGCATACTCTGCGCAAAATCTGTAGCAGCGGAGGACAGCGGCTATACCGGAATGCTTGCAACAAGCAATGGCGAAGGCAAAGTCATGTTAGCCGCAGGTAAGATTAAAACAGGCTGGTTTACACTTGGTCAGGATATTTACCATGCGGGTGCGAATGGATTGATCCATAAGACGGAAACCAAAGATACGGCGACCTGTCTGGAGGATGGTCACATCGTTTCCACTTGCGAGTGTGGTGCTGTATATACCGGGGCCTATACATACAGCAAGGGACATGACTGGAACAGTGAATATGTTTGTAAGGTTTGCGGAACGAACGGGAAAAACCTTGCTGACGTATTGCTGACTTTAAACGGTCAGTACTGGGAGTACACAGGCTCACCGATCCGAGCGTCTGTCATTGCAAAAGATGGAGACTATGTTTTAAATGCGACCAGTGACAGAACAGGAAGAGATGCATATAAGTCATACCAAAATAATACTAAAGTAGGACTTGGAACGGTTATCTTTGAAGGTCGTGGAAATTACTACGGAACAAAATCCATTCAGTTCCCGATCATACCGAAGAGTGTGGAGAAGCTGCGCTGCGGCAATGCACTGCAGACGCTGATCACTCTTAATTGGGATGCAGCAGGCGGTGCAGAATATTATCGTGTATACATGAAGGAAAACGGTGGAAACTGGAAGCATGTTGATGATGTTACAAATAGTGGTATTATTGTCTCTGATCTGAAACCTGAAACAGAATATACATTCTGCATCGGCACAGCAGCTGACGTTGATGGAGTGACGTATCGAGGTTTGAAATGGTCAGATGAACTGAAGGTTTCTACAACGAAGAGTAGCGGAAAGAAAACTGCAGATGCGATAAGAACAATATCGACAGTAGTGGAAGACACTTCCGGAACTCAACAGATGATCAAGATGAGTGCCAAGGATGGCGAATATTATCTGTTCTTGCCGTCATATGCGGACATATCGCACTTTAAACTGAATTTTGATTGCGATGAAGAAAATCAAAATATCATGATTATCGGATCGAAGGCAGTCAAAGAGTTTAATGGAAATTTCCTTGCATTTGATATTGCTGAGGTTATGGGTGATACCACTGCAGACTCTTTTGAACTGGGTGTGGCCATCAAGGGTATGGATCCGATGAAACTCCATGTAATGAAATCATCAGAAGTGCGGTCGCTCTATTTGATGAGCAGCAGTGAAGCTGAAAACAGAGATTTTGTCGATGCATCCAAGCAGAATAAAACAACCGGAACAATGCGGCTGGTAGATTCAAAAGGACTGACAATTTACAATGGTGGATTGAAACAGATAAAAGCTCGGGGAAATTCTACTTTTGGACATTACCCGAAAAAGTCGTATCAGATCAAATTGGAAAATGCTTCAGATCTGTTAGATCAAAATGAAAATGTGAAAACATGGGTGCTCCTGGCGAATTATGGTGACGCAACGCAGATGCATGATAAATTATTCAAGGATCTGGCAGTAAAACTTGGAATGCCTTATGTTGCAAGCTGTGACTGGGTTGACTTGTATTATGACGGAGAATATAGAGGAACTTATTTGCTCAGCGAAAAGAACTCTGTACAATCTACCGGCATTGATATCAGTGACCTGGAAAAAGAATATGAAGCAAGCAATGACGGATATGGAACAGATTCTGTAATAGCAGAAACAACCAACCAGTATGGGCAAAAGATGGTTTATACAGAGAACTTGACAGAACCTGAAAATATAACAGGAGGATACTTGATCGAACGTAATCTGAAAGCTATTGATGAGGTAAATGGTTTTTATACCAGGACAGGAAGTGCATTTAACGTTAAAAGTCCTGAGTTTGCAGGTAAAGAGGCAATGACCTACATCAGTGAATATTATCAGGAATTCGAAGATGCAGTGTACGCAAAAGATGAAAATGGAAACTATACCGGATATAATGAGCAAACCGGAAAGTACTATTACGAGTATTGCGATAAAGAATCACTGATAAAGGTTTTCCTGCTGCAGGAACTTGCACTGAATCCTGATGGATTCCAATCATCCTTCTATTTTTACAAGGATAAGGATGGAATCCTGTATGCCGGACCAATTTGGGATCAGGATATGACGTTAGGTACAGGGTTTACGAAAAAAGTAGAAGCAAACATCACTTACTACCCATATCTGGCAGAAGCGTTGATCCAGATTCCTGATTTTAATCAAGCAGTGAAAAAGTATTATCAGGATACCTTTAAGGATGAGGTAAATCGTCTGCTAGAAGACGATGGAGCTGTTTCGAACTACTATGGGAAGCTGAAATCTAGTGCAGAGATGAACTATAAGCTTTGGCCGTATGTGGAAATTGGTTCGCCGGAAAATACAGGGCATTTATGGAAAGCTGGTACAAAATATACAGACGTTGTCAATGATATGACTCAGTGGATCCGTGCAAGAAATAATCATTTGACTTCATTGTATGGAGATACGGAAAGACCACATGAACATGAATACGAATCTGTGATTACGAAGCAGCCGACATATGAAGCAGAAGGGGTAAGAACCTATACCTGCAAGATTTGTGGAGCAACTTATACGGAACCGAT
Organism: uncultured Clostridia bacterium; assembly: GCA_934277655.1. Taxonomy (GTDB): domain Bacteria; phylum Bacillota; class Clostridia; order Peptostreptococcales; family Anaerovoracaceae; genus CAG-238. Next base: position 463 of record CAKQVC010000244.1, on the reverse strand, counting down.
TGATAAGCTTACAACTCCAGGTGGAAATGCTAACCCGGGTGGCGGTGGCGGATATGTTCCATCAGCACCGTCAACTCCGTCGCTAGATACAATTAAAGCAAACGCTGAAAAGGCGATCACCGATATAACAGATGCAAATAAATATGATGATGAAGAACAGGCAGAGATCAATAAGATTATTGAGAAAGCCAAAGCAGACATCAAGGCAGCTAAGACAGAAGCTGAAGTAAATGTCATCGAAGAAGCTGCTAAGAAAGAAATCGGTGCAATCCTTACAACTGCTGACAAAGAAGAAATCAAAGCAGTTAAAGCAGTTGACAGCAGCAAGTTTGTTGCAAGATCTAAATTGATTACGCTGAATGGCAAGAAGGTCGTAAAGATTACATGGAACGAGCCAAAAGGAATGAAACTGGACGGATTCCAGATTTATAAATCCTCCAAGAGATATTCCGGATATGGTAAG
>CAKQVC010000243.1 GCA_934277655.1 uncultured Clostridia bacterium | reverse complement strand
CATCAGGGAAGGACCTGCCTGCAGAGTTTCCGGATCACCACCAGAAAACGCAAATACCGCAGGAATAATCATCAACCCTGCCATGATAGCGATCGCTGTATCGAAAATTTCTACATTTCTAGTAGAATCTTCAATGGGAATATCCTTTTTCATATAGGAACCAAAGGTGATCAGAATACCCATGGAAATCGACAGAGAATAGAACATCTGTCCCATAGCCGTTACAACCGTCATCCATGAAAAGTTATCAAGATTCGGTATTAAGAAATATTTTACACCTGCCAGAGCGCCAGGTCTGGTAACGGAATAAACGGCAATGATCACCGAAAGCACCACAAGGATCGGCATCATGAATTTGGATACTCGTTCGATTCCGTTCTGTACGCCGGCATAAATAATCGCCAGCGTGATCAGAGCGAAGATGATGAAGCACACTTCGGTAGATATGCCGTTGGTAATAAAATCGGTAAAATATCCGTCAGCAGCAACTATGCCGCTGTGCCCCATGAAATATTCGATCAGATACTTGATAACCCATCCGCCGATAACCGAATAATACGGTACGATCAGAATCGGGATGATCGCATTGATCCATCCGCCAAATCCCAGCCACTTGGATTTTCCAAAGGAGTGGAAGGCTCCTACAGGGCTTTTCCCGGACATGCGGCCGATCGCAGTTTCAGCGACGATCATGGTGTAACCGAACGTTAGTGCAAGGACGATGTAAATCAGCAGGAAAATCCCCCCGCCGTATTTCGCTGCGAGATAGGGAAACCTCCAGATATTTCCCAGACCTACAGAAGCCCCCGCCGCAGAAAGCACGAATCCGATCTTCCCGGAGAAGGCGCTTCGCTTGTGATGTTGTTGTGAATTCATTTGATTCTCTCCATTCCTAAATATATTTTCTCTTGTTCATTTCGAAATTTTTAATTTAGCTGTAAAGCTTTTCCGAAATAGTAGCATACGTATTTTCTTTTCGTGTCAAAATCTATCCTGTCAGTATTTTTTCGTATGCTTTGCTGTTGTATACTAAAATACCGCTATCTTTTCATTTTATCAGAAAACCCAGTGAATTTCAAGGTAATTGACAGCTGGTTATGACAGAAATCAGCATGTATACATGTCAGGAAACGACAAAATAAAGGATGGGAAAAGAAAAAGCATACTTTCCTTGACAAATTCTGTATTTACATTACAATGAAACTGTAGATTGCAAAATATTGCAAGGAGCAGGATGACATGGATGAAAAAAAGAAAGTAGAATTACTTAAGATGATAGAAAGCGCTAGACCTGTTTTAGATGCTACAAACGATGCAATGACGATCACAGACATAAATGGAAACATGCTATATAAAAATGAGGCTTACCGAAGAATGATGAAAAGAGGAAGCACCGAATTTGTTTCGGATCGGAGAGACATCAGAGACTGTAAAACTTTAAGCGGAAACAGCACTGCATCCAATCGGGGAGAAAGTATAGGGAACGTAACCATATATCACGACGTTTCGGAAGTAAACAGACTGAAGCGGGAACTGGATCGAGTAAATCAGAAGCTTCGAAAAGCAGAAGTCAAATATACCTTTAAGGATATTATCGGAAAAAATCCAGAGCTGCTTAAGGTCATTGAAGCGGCACCGGTAAGGAAATAATGGCAAATGCTATACACAATACAAGCAAACGCAGAAATGAAAAATTTGTGAAAATAAATTGCTCCTCGATTCCGGAGGAACTGCTGGAGAGCGAGTTGTTTGGCTATAAAGAGGGAGCCTTTACCGGAGCCAGAAGAGGTGGGAAAAAAGGCTTGTTCCAGGAGGCTGACGGAGGGACCTTATTTTTGGATGAAATCGGAGATGTTTCACCTAAAATGCAGGTCAAACTTTTAAGATCTCTACAGGAACGAGAAATTATGCCAGTAGGATCAACAGAAACAATACCGGTTGATGTGCGTGTCATATCCGCTACGAACAAGAACCTGGAGGAAATGGTGGAAGATGGGGAATTTCGAGAAGATTTATATTACAGACTGAACGTGTTTCCACTGTATATTCCACCGCTCAGAAAGCGAAAAGAAGATATGGAGGCTATTGTGCTGTATCTTTTGAACAAGTATGACTCTTTTTACGACAGACAGGTGACCTCCGTTGATCAACAAGCTGTAGAATTGCTACAAAAAAAAGACTGGCCGGGGAATATACGAGAGTTGGAAAATGTGATTTCCAGGGCATTGATAAATCTGGACGTGCAAGCACAGAATCTAAGCGTTGAGGATATTGCAGAAGCCTTGGGCGGTAAGGAAATTCGACGGAAACAGACGAACGCAGACAGCGAAGAAAATGAAATGAATCTGGAGCTGCTTCCGCAGAATCTCAGTGATGCTTTAAAGATAGTGGAAAGACAGCTTATTGAAAAAACGCTGACAAAGGCTGACGGTGATAAGAACCGGGCTGCCGCAGAATTGCAAGTACCTCTTCGGACACTATATTATAAATGCAAAACCCTTGGAATAAAATGATGAACTGATTTTTTCCTACATACCTTGAGAATGTAATAAGTGAGAATGTAATAAGAATGTAAAGTTATGAGATTTTGCAAAAAATTGCATTATTGCAAGAAATTGCTGCAAAGAATTGCAAAACAAGGTGAGAGATGCAGTAGAAAATTTGCCCAAAAGGTAGAAATGGCAGGGAATCATTGAAAAATAAACATAACCAGGGGCGGGAGCATGTTTGGCATGGGATTTGCAATTAAGTTTTACAAAAGTAATTCCACTACCAAGGAGGACAAGAAATGGATAACAATAAGGCATTGAATGAATTTGTACAGCAATATTACGGACAGTTGGCAAGCTTGGTTTACAAGGATCCGGTTAAATTGAGCAGCAAGGAAACGGCATTGGTCATCATTGATGCACAGAAATGTGTGACTAAGGAATATTTTATTGAAGGCTACAAAGCGCTAGGTGTTGATACAGAGCCGCTGATGCCGGTGCTGAATCAATTAGAAGAAAATACACAGGCAGCACTTGCAAATATTCAGAGGATCCTGTATAAGTGCAGAGAAGTAGGAATCACACCGATTCATGTAAGAATCCAGTCCTTGCTTCCGGATGCAAGAGACACTGGCCGTTTGCATGCATCTGCAGGAATGTATTATCCACCGGGAGGCATGGCATCTGAGTTTTGCGATGAGGTAAAGCCTCTGGATGGCGAACTGATTTTAAATAAGACCTGCTCCGGAATTGTGACAGGCACACCGATTGACCGGATTTTAAGAAATTTGGGAGTAAAAAGTGTTATCGTAACCGGATTTTACACTGATCAGTGCGTCAGCACTTCAATCAGGGATTTGTCTGATGCGGGCTATGAGGTAGACATGATTGAAGATGCGATGGCAGCTATGAGTCAGGAAAGACA
>CAKQVC010000242.1 GCA_934277655.1 uncultured Clostridia bacterium | reverse complement strand
GCTTGTTCTCATGCAAAAGCTAAAATCTTTTTCCTTTTTCAGCTCTAAACATACTCATTAATTTTACCACCAAAAGCCGTTAAAATAATGCTAAGTTTCCTACTTTTCATCATATCTTTTCGTTTGCTTTTCGATTGTTTTTCTAGTATACTGATAATCATGAAATGCACAATCAAGAAAAGAACATGGAAAGCCATTTACCGGCTTTTAGACCGCGTATCTCCCATCGATGGAGACTGCGGCGCACTCTGTGGTGCAGCCTGCTGCACTGTAGGAGATGACTGCGGCGAAGATCTCGGCATTTATCTTTATCCTGGTGAAGAAAAGCTCCACAGCAGAAAGGACGACTGGCTGGAATGGACTGTGGAAAACGCTGATGACTTCGAATTCCCGGATTCCTGGGTTGGAAACATCTATTTTGTCAAATGTAAAACACCACCGCTGTGTCCACGGAACCTGCGGCCTTTTCAGTGCCGGACTTATCCGCTTTCTCCATACCTGTCTCCTGACGGGGAATTGGAACTTCTGTATAATGACGAAGATCTGCCGTACAGCTGCCCGCTGATCGAAGAGGAAATACCCCTCAATGACGATTTTGTAAAAGCGACCTTTACCGTATGGGCTCATCTGATCCGCGATCCCTATATCCGTGATCTAGTAGAAATGGATTCACGTGCAAGAGACCGCACAGAAGAAGTTGATGATTTTCCTGAAAACTAATAAAAAAATCAGAACAGTCTGTTGCATCTGAGAAGTTTCCCTGAAATTGCCTTAGTTATCCTTATTGCAATTGCAGAGATCCTTTCTTCCCACACCTGACTGTTCTTTTTTATTATATGATATTTACAACTAGATTTTCTTCCATATTGGATTGGCGCATAACTTTTCCGGTCATGTACTTTTTATTTTATAGAAAATTTACTCTGCTATTATGATCGCGTTGCAATTTTCTGTGGTTCATGCATCTTGGAAATCTCGTCTCGATACAGTTTTCTCAGCATGATCGCACTGTAGGCAAGTCCCAGTACTTCTGCCAGTGGGAACGATGCCCATGATAAGGTTACTCCTCCGATCCTGATCAGAATAAATGCCAGTGGAAGAATACCGATCAACTGACGAATAACGGAACACAGCAGACTGTACATACCGTGCCCGGTTCCTTGAAACAGCGTACCTGTGATGATACCGAAAGCTGCCGGAAGGAAGCAGAGACTGATAATCCGCAGTGCCGGGATACCGATTTCCATCATGGATTCTGATGCATCAAACATCAGAAGCAGCTGTCTAGGCAATGCCTGGAACAAGATCAGACCAAGTGTCATAACGACTAGTGCTACTTTCAGAGCTTCTTTATATGTCTGCATCAGTCTGTCTTTTTGTTGCGCACCATAGTTATAGCCCATGATTGGCATTGCCCCCTGGTTTAGCCCGAATACCGGCATGAATACAAAGGATTGGATCTTAAAGTAGACGCCTAAGACCGCAACCGCCGTTGTGGAATATACAACAAGGATCATGTTGTAGAAAATGATCATAAAAGATCCGATCGACTGCATTACGATGGACGGAAGCCCCACTTTATAAATATCACCTACGATATTCCAGTCAATTTTAAATCCTTTTACCTTGATTGTAACCAGATGATCACCTTTGAATACAATAAAAGCTTCCACGATCATACCGCACATCTGTCCGGTAATGGTTGCAATCGCAGCCCCCGCAACGCCCAGTTTCGGTGCACCCAGAAGGCCAAAAATCAAAATCGGATCCAGGATGATATTCACGATTGCACCCGTAAGGCTTCCTGTCATTGGCCCGATCATATTTCCAGTTGACTGCAGGATTTTTTCAAATACAACCTGCATGTTCAGGAAGAAAGAACCGATGCAGATGATGGACATGTAGGTTACCGCACCATCATAAATGTTCGTACCTTTCTCTGCATAGCCGGATACAAAAATCCCGGTAAAAAATACACCTATAATCAAAAATATCAGGTAATTAAAGACTCCGATCCTAAGTCCTGTACTGGCTGCCTGATCTGCCTCCTGTTGTCTTTTCGCTCCCAGTTTCCGTGAAATCAGAGAATTTATCCCGACCCCACTTCCTACGGATAATGCGATAATTAACATCTGGATAGGGTTTACAATGGATACTGCAGTCAGAGCGTCTTCACTTAATTTTGCTACGAAAATGCTGTCTACAATATTGTAGAGTGCACTGATTGTCATTGATAAAATAGCCGGCCATGCCATCGTAAAAAGTAATTTTTTTATCGGCATAATGCCCATTTTGTTTTCGCTTTCGCCTTCACGCTGCACCGTGTCTTCCAGCGTTTCTGAATTCTTCATGTCTGTCTTGTTTTCTTTCATTGCTTCATTGCCCCCTCTCTTTCTTTCATAAAGTACTATTATACAATACCCTGTTTACAAATTCAAGATTTATGGTATGATATTTGATGTGAAGATTTGCTGAAAATTTGCTTTTCTCCACAAAATTGTTGTACACAGGTATCTTCATTCATGATACAATAAAAGTTGTGCTGGCTTTCGCACGATTCATTGGTTTAAAACTTTCCTGATGAATCAGAAAGCTTTCCTTACAGAATTTCACGAAAAGATTTCAAGATAGTGTAAGGAATCTTTTCTGTATAATAAACAAAAAGAGAGGTTTTTATGGCTACAAGACTGGAAGAAATCCAAAAAAGACGTATTTTCGGCATCATATCTCACCCCGATGCCGGTAAAACAACCTTGACTGAAAAGCTTTTGCTTCATGGCGGCGCAATCCGCGAAGCTGGTACAGTAAAAGCACGCAGAAACAGTAAATTCGCTACCTCTGACTGGATGGAAATTGAAAAGCAGAGAGGTATTTCCGTTACTTCTTCTGTCATGCAGTTCGAGTATGCTGGCAAGGTCATTTCTATCATGGATACACCGGGACATAACGACTTCGGGGAAGATACATATCGTATCCTTACCTCTGTAGATAGTGCGGTTATGGTCATTGACGGTGCGAAAGGTATCGAGACACAGACAAAGAAACTGTTTAAAGTCTGTTCTATGCGCGGTATTCCGATTTTCACATTTATCAATAAAGTGGATCGTGAGACGAAAGAGCCTTTTGATCTTGTCCAGGAACTGGAGGATGTACTGGGTCTTCCTTCTGTTCCGGTTACCTGGCCGATCGGAAACGGAATGAACTTCGATGGTGTCTATGATCTTTTGAAGAACGAAGTGCACCTTTATAAAGCTGGCAAAACTCTGGTTCTCGGCCCTGATGGCGTGTTCGGACCAGAACTGGAATCTGAAATTGCCGGATATAATCTTTCCGCCCTCCGTGATGAAATTGAGCTGATCCAGGGTGCCGGCAACGAATTTGACATGGATCTGATATCAAAAGGAAAACTTTCCCCTGTCTTCTTT
>CAKQVC010000241.1 GCA_934277655.1 uncultured Clostridia bacterium | reverse complement strand
GTATGGAGGTCTTACGATTCCTTTTTCGGTAATGACCGCCGTGATATATTTATGGTCAGTTACATCGAAAGATGGGTTGTAGGTCTTGACGCCTTCCGGTGCCATGTCTTTTTCATACCACATCTTATAGATTTCTTCGCCTTTTCTCTGCTCGATATGGATATCATCGCCGGTTGCAGTGTTCATATCAATGGTTGATGTCGGCACAAACATATAGAACGGAATGCCGTACTCCTTCGCCAGGATCGCAACGCCGGAGGTTCCGATTTTATTCGCACCATCTCCGTTGGCTGCCATGCGGTCACATCCTACAACGACAGCATCGATCCATCCGTTTTTCATCACGATGGAAGCCATATTATCACAGATCAAGGTTACATCGATCCCGGACTTAAAAAGTTCCCAGGAAGTCAGTCTTGCTCCCTGGAGAAGGGGTCTGGTCTCGTCTGCAAATACCTTGAAGTCATAGCCTTTTTCTGTTCCGAGGTAAATCGGTGCCAGACAGGTTCCATACTTGGCGGTTGCGATGGTTCCTGCATTGCAGTGTGTTAATATTCCCATGCCCGGTTTCAGCAGGGAAAGACCATATTCGCCCATCGCATAACAGGCTGCTTCGTCTTCTTCTCGGATTTTTTCTGCTTCGTCCAGAAGCAACAGTTTCGCATCATCCACTTGATCGCCGGCACAGTGGTCACAAGTACACAGGAAGCCGTCTGCTGCATTGTCAAACGCCTGAATGTAGCGATCCAATATATCTTCACAGCGTTTCAGAGCCCAGGAAAGGTTTACCGCTGTCGGTCTTGCACTGTTCAGGTACTCGCTGGTCTGTCTTACATATTCACGAAATTCTTTTACACGAGTTCCTTCAAAATTCCTGGTGGATACGTATAGTCCGTAGGCCGCAGCAACACCGATAGCAGGAGCTCCTCTTACCTTCAGATGGTAAATTGCATCCCAGACATCTTCTTTGGTTTCGATTTTAATATATACTTCTTCGCCCGGCAGCTTTGTCTGGTCCAGAATCGTCATCTGTCCATTTTCAAATTTAACCGGTGCAATATCAAATACTTTCATCTTTCCTCCTCATGTATTATTCGTCTATCTTTTCCCTGCGTATGGCAGGATTTTTTGTTTCCATGGCATTATGTTTTCTATGTCGTCGTGCTTCCGTCTGCCAGCTCCGGAGTCTGTTCCTGAAGCACATCACAAATAAAATCAAGATACATTTGGTAATCCGCGATAACTTCGTTTCGGTACAGATTTTCCTTTCCGGCCACCTTTTTATAAGATGGTGCCCCGATCGCTTTTCGGATAGCCTTTACCGTCTGATAGTCGCTATGATCCATCAGGTAATCTTCCCCATCCACTAACCGGTCCACGTTCTGCCAGCTGTAGTCAACACCCATGCTGTTAAGCAGTTCATAGACTGCCATGCTGAAGTTATACTGGCTGCTTTCGTCTTCGGTCGGTGCCGGCTCCACAAAGATATCTTCATCTGCTTCATCCGAAAGGCTTCCCATATAGTCATAGTTTTCCTTGATTTCGAGGATCCAGTCCAAACGCTCAAGCTGCCTTTCTTCGGTCAGATCCATGGAACTGACTGCATCATCATAATCATATGTATAATCATAATCCGGATAGCTATCCGAGCTTTCACAGGCATTGATCATCAAAGGGAACACTGCCAGGAGAACCGACAGTACAATGCCCATCATTCCCAGCTGTTTCTTATCAGACTGACCCGGTCTGTTATGACTGCTTCTTCTCGCCTGTGCAGTCGAGTCAGCAAGAGTAGAAACTGTTTTGGCTGCTTCTCTCGTTCTTTCTTTTATATCCGAAAGTTTCTTCCTGCTCTTTTCTGCATAGGTTTCCCCATCCCGCTCCAGTGTTCTGAATTTCTCTCTGCTTTCGCCGGAACGTCTTTCTTCCCTTATAGTATGCTCTTTCTGTTTCCTGTTTGTTTCTTCAAAGCTGCGCCCTTTTGGTTTTCTGGCAGTTTCTCCTGCCGGAGGTACTGATCCGGAAACCATGTTATAGGCATTCTGCAGTTCTTTCATCTTCCTCATGGCATATTCCGGTTCATCTTCGTAATCGGATGATTTTAACCGGGACAGCCGAGTTGTGTAAGCTCTCCGGATCTGCTCCTGCGTGGCATCTTCCCTGATTCCAAGGATTCGATAATACTGCAACTTATCCATAATTCTACCCCTGATTCTTTCTAAAACTGTTCAGCCATCAGCTGTCCTGACACTGGCGGTTATAATAAAGCAATGCTCCTACCACAATCACACAGCCGATAATTTCATATGCGGTCGGGATCTGCCCCAACACGAAAACTGCAAGGATGGTTGCAAATACCGGTTCTGCTGACTCCCATGCAGATACATACAGCGAGCTGACATAACCGATGCACATATTGAAAACAGCATGCGCACCAATCTGGCAGACCAGCGTCATGATAATGATGTATACATAATCTGATGTCTGATATCCAAATACCGGTGTCTGCGTCCCAATCATGCCGATGGTAAAGCAGATCCAGCATCCCGCAAACACCAGGAAAACGTATACAGAACCCGAAATTCTCTTTCGTGCTTCATCGCCCGCCGCAAAATACAGACCCATAAACATTCCCGCTAAAAATGCCAGGATATTTCCTTTTGCCTGACCACCTGCAAAAGCTGATAAATCTGCCCCTGTAATGATCGCACCTCCGATCAGTGCAACGATGATCGCCACTACTGATTTAAACGGAACTTTCTTCTTATAAAAGAACACCGTTACCAATAATACCACCAACGGATGGAGGGCTGCCAGCACAGATGCACTGGCTACATTTGTATATTTTACTGCATTAAACCAGGAAAAAAAGTGTCCGAACAGGAACGCTCCTGTGATAAAACACCACAGCAGATCCTTCCTGCTGACGGAAAATAGCTGTTTCCTCGTTTCCTCTTTCATCAAGATCGGTATCCCAAAAAAAGGGAGTGCTAACGTCAGCCTTCCGAAACCGATCATCATGGACGGTGCATCAACCAGTGATCCAAAGATCCCGGATGTCGCTCCGAAAACAACCGCAATAATCGTTACGATCCTGGCATGCCGGGCAATGAACCCTTGGGATTGCATATCCTGATTTTCATTATTCATTTTACTATCATTTCCTTTCTGCTCCGTGTAGTTTTCCCTGATCTACACCTGCTTCCTACCTTCTTTTCATTCACTTTTAGTATACTTGATTTTTGCATCGGAAACAAGCCTAAAATGGCAAATCCAAAAGTCTTGTTACCCTTTCTTTTCATTTTCTGGCTTGCCTTTCTTTCTCATTTTTCTTGACAGGTATCGTGCTGACCGCTATGATATTCTCAGAACAAAAGCACAGAATGCAGAAAGCATAAAATAAAAAGATAAAGAATGTGCAGCTTTTTCTTACTATGAAAACAAACAGGAGGAGACCCATGTATCATACGATCAGTAA
>CAKQVC010000240.1 GCA_934277655.1 uncultured Clostridia bacterium | reverse complement strand
AAATAGAGGATGTTATCCGTCTGACAGACATTAGCCTTAACAGTGAACTTGAGGTAATTAAAGCACTCAATGAAGAAGCAAGAAAGCAGGGCAAGCTGCATAAAGTGATCCTGATGGCAGATATGGGCGACCTGCGCGAAGGCTACTGGGATAAAGAAGAAATGACAGACGTAGCAGAGTATATCGAAAACAAGATGATCAATATTCAGCTGGTGGGAATCGGCACGAATGTCGGATGTTATGGTTCTATCGCCCCAACCGTAGAAAAGCTCGAAGAACTTGTAGAAGTTGCGGAACACATCGAAGCACGCCTGGGTAGAGAACTGGAATATATTTCGGGTGGTGCGACCAGCAGTTTGATGAGAGTCTGGGATGGAAACATTCCGAAGAGAATCAATATGCTGAGAGTCGGCGAAGGAATTTTGCTGGCAAGAGATATGGATGTTTTTTATGGATACGATGTGTCAGAGCTTTATCAGGATGTTTTTCGCCTGAAAGCAGAAGTTATCGAGGTTAAAGTAAAACCTTCCCATCCGGTTGGAACGATCGCAGTTGACGCATTCGGACATACACCGGAGTATGTGGACAGAGGCATGAGAAAGAGAGCCCTGCTCGGCATAGGTAAGGTAGACTACGGCGATCCCTGCGAGCTCCTTTCCATGGAAAAGGGAATTGAGATCCTGGGTGCATCCAGCGACCATACGATCATAGATATAGAAGATGCCGAAAAAGACTATAAAGTAGGCGATATTATGGAATTCGAAGTCTGCTATGCCACGGTTGTATATTTGACAAACTGCAGAAACGTCAATATCGTTTATGTTTAGAAAGTGAATGGAGGAAAATAGAAAAATGGCTGACGAATTATTATTAACCCAGGAAGGGTATGATAAAATTGTTGCTGAACATGAGGAACTGGTATCGGTAAGACGAAAAGAAGTTTCCGAAAGATTAAAGGAAGCGATTTCTTATGGTGACCTTTCTGAAAATGCTGAATATGATGCTGCCAAAAACGAACAGGCAGAACTGGAAGAAAGAATCTTCAAGCTGGAAGATATGATGAAAAAGGCAAAGATCATTAAAGAAGAAGATATGAGTAATGACTTTGTCGGAGTTGGTTCCAGAGTAAAGGTTCACGATGAGGATAGTGGTGATGATATGGAATTTACCATTGTCGGTTCTACAGAAGCAGATCCTTTTGCAGGAAAAATTTCCAATGAATCGCTGGTAGGTCAGAACCTGCTTGGAAGCAAAATCGGAGAAATCGTGGAAATCATCGTTCCGGATGGAACGCTCCACTATAAGGTTGAAGAGATCAGCCGATAAAAAACAATATTTTGGAGAAACAATAATTATGAGTGAAGATAGAAGAGAAAACCAGAATTTAGAGGTAGAAGAAGTTTCAGAAGAACAATTAAGTGAACAAAGACAGGTCAGAAGAGAGAAACTGAAGAACCTGCAGGATGCTGACAGAAACCCATTCCTTGTTGAAAAATGGGATGTGACGGCTCACAGCCAGGATATTAAGGATAACTTTGAAGCGATGGAAGACCAGGAAGTTTCCGTTGCAGGCCGTATCATGGCATTCCGTAATATGGGAAAGGCATCTTTCATCAATATCCAGGATAAGCAGGGCAGGATCCAGGTATATGTAAAGAGAGATGACATCGGTGCAGAGGAATATCAGTGGTTTAAGAAATATGATATCGGTGATATTCTCGGAATTGAGGGAAAAATCTTCAAGACAAAGACAGGAGAAATCTCTATCCATGCAACAAAGGTCGTACTCCTCTCTAAGTCTATCCAGGTTCTTCCTGATAAATGGTCAGGGCTGAAAGACCAGGATCAGAGATACAGACAAAGATACGTTGACCTTATCATCAACCCGGAAGTAAGAGAGGTATTCTTAAAGAGAGCTACGATCATTAGGGAATTCAGAAGAGTACTGGAAGAGGATTACGGATATTTGGAAGTTGATACTCCGATCCTGACTACCATTGCAGGTGGAGCAAACGCAAGACCGTTCGAAACTCATCACAATACTCTTGACCTTGACATGAAGCTGAGAATTTCCAACGAGCTTTTCCTGAAGAGATGTATCGTAGGCGGTCTGGACAGAGTTTACGAAATGGGTAAAATGTTCCGTAACGAGGGTATGGACAGACGTCATAACCCTGAATTTACCAATATGGAATGCTATGCTGCATATCAGGATATGGACTTTGTAATGGAAGTTACCGAACAGATGGTATACAAGGCTCAGATGGCGGTAAACGGAACTCCGATCCTGAAGTATCAGGGCAAGGAATTTGATGTAACTCCACCTTGGAGAAGACTGACCATGTCAGATGCTATCAAGGAGATCACAGGGGTTGATTTTGATAAAATCGAGACAGATGAAGAGGCAAGAGCTGCTGCCATCGCACAGGGCATGGATGCGGAAGAGGTAAAGGATCAGACAAGAGGTAAGATTCTGGCTGAGATGTTTGAAGAATACTGTGAAGAGGTTCCAGGATATCTGGACGGACCGGTATTTGTCATCGGACATCCGGTAGAAGTTTCTCCGCTTGCAAAGAGAGACCCTCAGGATCCAAGAATTACAAGAAGATTCGAGGCATACATCAACGGTTGGGAAATCGCAAATGCGTTCTCCGAGCTAAATGACCCGATTGACCAGTACGAAAGATTCGCAGAACAGCAGAGACAGTTAGACTGCGGTATTGATGACGAAGCGCATCCAATGGATATGGACTTCGTAAACGCACTTGAAGTAGGTCTTCCTCCGACAGGCGGTCTGGGCGTGGGTATTGACAGATGCATCATGCTCATTCTTGATCAGCCATCTATTCGTGATATCGTGCTCTTCCCGACAATGAAGCCGCTGGGGGCAGACAAGAAAGAAGCTGCAGAACCGAAGCAGCCAAGAGTGCTTGATAAGACAAAGATTGAAGTAGAACCTTTATTCGAAGAATATGTGGACTTTGATTCTTTTGCAGCTTGCGATTTCAGAGCTGTAAAGATTAAAGAGTGTACTGCAGTTCCGAAGAGCAAGAAGCTCCTGAAGTTTGTTCTCAACGATGGAACCGGCACAGACAGGATTATTCTTTCCGGTATCCACGGCTATTATGAACCGGAAGAACTGGTTGGAAAGACTGCAGTTGCGATTACAAATCTTCCGCCGAGAAAGATGATGGGAGAAGAAAGTAACGGCATGCTTCTGTCCTGCATTAACAAGTATGACGGCGAAGAAATGCTGAATTTCATCATGCTGGATGACCAGATTCCAGCAGGTGCGAAGGTGTACTAATATGATGTAAAGAAATCGGTGCTAGCAAGAAAAATCGCATAATTAGTGCAATGAGTGGGCAATTCCAATCGGGATTGCCCATTTTTAAAACAAACAGAAATACAAATCACGATTTATGGAGGAATGATAGTGAGTTATATTACAATGGAAATATGGACTGGAATATGGATATTAGTGAGATCACTTTCAATG
>CAKQVC010000239.1 GCA_934277655.1 uncultured Clostridia bacterium | reverse complement strand
CAAATGATGTAGATACGTTGGGTCAGGGTCTGAACCAGAGCATTACCACCATTATTACAGCTACGGCAACGATGATTGGTGTTCTGATCATGATGCTGAGTATTTCTCCGCTGATGACGCTGATCGCAATCATCATTCTACCAATCTCCATGGGATTGATCGGACTGGTAACGAAAAAGTCGCAGAAGTTTTTCCGTGCACAGCAGGAATATCTGGGACACATCAACGGTCAGGTGGAGGAAGTTTACGGCGGTCATATGGTCATCAAGGCATTTAACCGGGAAAAAGATACCATCGAGGAGTTTGAAAAGACAAATAACATCCTTTACGACTCTGCGTGGAAGTCCCAGTTCTTATCCGGCATGATGCATCCGATCATGATGTTTGTCGGTAACCTGGGTTATGCCTGTGTGGCACTTTCCGGCGGCCTGCTGGCCATTCGCGGTGTAATCACGGTTGGCGATATCCAGGCGTTTATCCAGTATGTCAAGAATTTTACACAGCCGATTCAGCAGATCGCACAGGTAATCAATCTGGTGCAGTCCATGTCAGCGGCTTCGGAGCGTGTGTTTGAGTTCCTGGATGAAGAGGAAGAGCAGCAGATTCTGGAATATCCGGCGGACATTACGAAAATCACCGGGGAAGTTACGTTCGATCATGTACGTTTCGGCTATGATCCGGAGCAGGTCATCATCAAAGATTTCAGTGCACACGTGAAACCGGGACAGAAGATTGCTATCGTCGGACCGACCGGTGCGGGTAAGACGACCATGGTCAAGCTGTTAATGCGGTTTTATGATGTGAACAGCGGACAGATTCTTCTGGATGATACGAATGTTAAGGACTTTAACCGCCGGGATCTGCGAGATGCTTTCGGCATGGTGCTGCAGGACACATGGCTGTTTAAGGGCAGCATCATGGAAAATATACGCTACGGCAGACTGGATGCGACGGATGAAGAGGTTATTGCAGCGGCGAAAGCGGCAAGGGCGGATCATTTCATCAAGACGCTGCCCGGAGGCTACCAGATGGAGCTGAACGAGGATGCCAGCAATGTATCGCAGGGGCAGAAGCAGCTTTTGACCATTGCCAGAGCGATCTTAGCGGACAACAAGATTTTAATCCTGGATGAGGCGACTTCTTCGGTTGATACCAGAACAGAAGTGGAGATCCAGAAAGCAATGGATAATCTGATGCAGGGCAGAACCAGCTTTATCATTGCCCATCGGCTGTCAACGATACGGAATGCAGACTTGATTCTGGTAATGAAGGATGGCGACATCGTCGAGCAGGGTAACCACGAGCAGCTGCTTGCAGCAGGCGGTTTCTATGCTAATCTGTATAATTCTCAGTTCGAGGAGGCAGAGTAGGGACGGTAACCTCGCAGCAGGCACCGGTTGAGTGCATTGGCTGCGAGGTTTTGATCGCAAATTTATAAAAAGTTTTTGACATCATACTTTGGTAGGATGACGGATCTGGGAGGAAAAAGTATAATAAAAGCATCAAAACTACAAGGCAGATCAGAGCAAAGATTGCAGGAAAGGAGAACAGTTATGCAAAGGAAAAGAATTTTAAGTCTTGTATTGAGTATGCTGATTTGTATTGCCATGATGCCTATGGCAGTATTTGCTACCGGGGGAGGTACTGAACCCCTTGAGATCACAGGAAATGAACAGGAGGAGAACGTTCAAGCAGAACCGACTACTGTCGTTAGAATTAATGTAGGCGGCGAAAATATTGATAATGCAAATTATAAAATTGATGACACTCGGATTATTCTCAGACAAAAGGATGCGGTGTATTATGAACTGACGGGTACAACGGACAAGAAAATCTCTGTTTGGGGAAGTAATAATGCGGAAGATATTAATCAGGCTTTTTATGTTCGCTTGAATAACGTAACAGTAAATGGTGGTATTGTCGTTGAGAACAGCCCGGTAAAGATGGTGTTAGATGTACCATCTGGCACGACTAACACAGTAGAAAGAATAATCATAAATGACTTGACAATCAGGGGAGCGGGAACACTAAATGCTTCAAGTCTTGAAGTGCAGCAGAAAACAAGCACGACGTATATGCCGAGTGCCCTTAAAATCACAGATACGACAATCAAGGTGCAGTGTCCGGTGAACAGCTCTTGTGAGTGGAATGGTCCATGCGTGTTGTCAGGAAATGCGAATGTTACTTATACTTCATCCGGAGACTATGCACCTTTGCAGGTGGGTGTAACAAATGGGGATAACACACATGCAGTAACTTTGGAGGGCAATGCCAAATTGTATTGTCTGCAAAAGGATGCAGAGGCTCCATCAGCCTACTCTGTCAGTGGTTTGGAGTTATTTGGAAGTACAACGCTTTTATTAAAAGATAACAGCTATCTGGAAGCAGAAGGCAAAGCTTCTTCAGGTAAATATGTAGGCTGTGCAATTGTTTCTGAAAATGAGATCAAAGTAACCGGAAATGCAGTAATAAAAGCAACTGCATATGGTGCTGCAGTGAGTACTGGGGGCAATGTGATTGCTGATGGGGGGAAAATTATTGCAGACAGCAAAAATAGCAACGGGATTTATGCAGACGGAAACATCATTATTTCAAATGATGCAGAAATTGAAGCAAAGGGATATTGGCCGGCATTATTCGGCAACACTGGTGTAACCATAAACGGAAGTACAGTAAAAGCAGAAGCCACAAACGATGTTGCAATATTTTCTCGTGGAAATGTAGAAGTAAAAGCCAGTGTTATTAACGCAAAAGGTGCAGAAGGTTATAGCGGGATTAAGGCGAATGACACAGCATCTGTTTCCGATTCCTGGGTTGAGACCTCCGGAGATGAGACTTTTGAAAACGCAATTACCAACAGCGTGCTGTTTAACGGCAAGACAGGAAAAACAATCGGAAATCTTTCTGTTAACGGAAATGTGACTATAGCGGATGATATGACGCTTACCATTCCGAAGGAAACTTCAATAACAGTACCTGCAGGAAAAACTTTCACAAATCACGGAACGATTCAGGTTGACGGTACTTTTACCAACAATGGAACGACCATCTGTACAAGTCATACAGGCGGGAAGGCGACCTCAACAGCGAAAGCAAAATGTGTCATTTGTGGGGAAGAGTATGGCGAACTTGCACCTTCTTCCGGCGGACATTATCGTCCTGTCCAGAAACCAGAAATCACGACCGGTGCAGGCGGCAACTTCAGTTTGGAAAGCAATGGCACAACGCTTGTCATTACACCGGATGATGGTATGCAGATTGCGAAAGTAACGGTCAACGGGAAAGAAGTTACGCCTGTGGATAATAAGATTACAGGTTTGAAAACAGGGGATAAGGTGGAAGTAAGCTTTACTAAAATTCCGCCGGCAAAAGAAACTGTAGATAAGACGCTGAAAGAAAAAGCCGAAAAGCTGACTCTGACTGTAAGGACTACGAAAACTGCGAAAAAGAATATTAACGTTTTTGTCAAGAAAAACGCTGCAATGACAGATTTTCTGCAGGAAGTACAAGAAGCTGGAT
>CAKQVC010000238.1 GCA_934277655.1 uncultured Clostridia bacterium | reverse complement strand
GATAACATGATAAGGTGACCTGCCCATTTGTGGGCGGGTCGCTTTTCTTTGGAGGCGAAAAGATGATCGCTAAAATATCAGATCTTGCAGATGTGCAAGGCGGAATAGTTTTAAGCCGAAAAGAGGCTAAAAATCAGAAGGAAAGCGCTTTCGAGTACAACCGTCTTACGCTTAGAGCATTCGATGAAAATGGAAATATTAATAGATCAGAGCTGGAGATTTTTCATGCCTGTGAAAGTCTGGAGCATGCCTTATTTACAAAGGTAGGAGATGTTGTACTTCGGCTGGTCTCTCCAATGTACCCGGTGTCTATCGAGCCTGACTATGAAAATATTCTCGTCCCCTCTCAATTTGCGATACTTCGAGTAAAAGACTGTGCAAAGGTTATGCCGGAGTACCTTCGATTGTGTCTGGCACAAAAAAGTGTGGAGGAACGAATTCTCAGCCTGGAAAGCGGGACAGCCCAGAAGACCGTAAAAATCAAAACAGTCTTGGATTTGGAAGTCCCCTTACAGCCCTTGCATATTCAACGGCAAGCGGCGCAGATTGACCTGTTAAGCAGAAAACGAGAACGTATGTATCGTGAGCTGATTGAAAATGAACGTATATTAACAGAACATCTTGTTGAAAAGATGATTGGAGGAACCAACCAATGACGACTAAGAAGGATATTGAAAATGCATTGATGCGTGGCGCAGATACTCTGCGAGATACCATCGATGCAGCCAACTATAAAGACTACGTACTGCCGATTATGTTCGTAAAGTATCTGAGTGATTCCTATGAAGATGCTCTGGACGAATTGAAAAAGGAGTATTCCGGCATCCGCCTGGAGCGTCAGAAGCGATATCTGCCCTTTATCATTGCGGAAGAGTGCTCCTTCCAGTCTCTCTATGACCAGAGATATTCTGACAAGATTGGGCAGTTGATCAATGCCGCTATGCGCAAAATCGAGGCGGATAACAACCAACAGTTGGCAGGTGTTCTGAACACCGTGGACTACAACAGCGAAAATGCACTGGGCACACTAGAACACAAAAAGGCAATCCTTCGGGATCTACTGGAGGACTTTGAGCCGCTGAGCCTTCGCCCTTCGGATATCGAGGTGAAGCCCGGTCAAGTCCCTGCCGATGTTATTGGTGACGCCTATGAGTATATGATTGGCCAGTTTGCTAGCATGGCAGGTAAGAAAGCGGGTTCTTTCTATACCCCGGCAGCTGTCTCCGAAATAATGGCTCGCATTGTGAATGTCCAGCCCGGTGAGCGTGTGTATGATCCTACCTGCGGATCAGGTTCCCTGCTGATCAAGGCTGCAAAAAAGCAGAACAGCAAGGAAGTTTCCATCTATGGTCAGGAAGTCAACGGTTCTTCCGTGGCAATGGCCAAGATGAATATGTATATCCATGAAATCAGGGATGCAAAGATTGGCTGGGGTGATACTCTGGCAAACCCGGTGTTCCTCGATGCTGACGGTAATCTGCTTCTCTTTGATGCCATTGTCGCAAATATGCCTTTCTCGAAGGATAAGTGGGCATCCGGTTTCAATCCCGGCGGTGAGTCCAGTGGTAAGGGCAAAAAAGAGTTTAAGATGGAAGCCACTCTGGATAAGTTCCATCGTTTCGACTGGGGCGTCCCTCCTGCAAGTAAGGGTGACTGGGCATTCCTACTGCACATGATCAACAGCCTCTCCGTCAATGGCAGAATTGCCGCTGTTGCACCTCATGGTGTTCTGTTCCGTGGTGCCGCAGAGGGCCGTATTCGTCAAAAGGTTATTGAGGAAAATCTCTTGGATGCGGTAATTGGTCTTCCTGAAAATCTGTTCTACGGTACTTCTATCCCGGCCTGTATTCTTGTGTTTAAGAAGAATCGCCCAAATACGGATGTGCTTTTTATCGACGCCAGCAAGAAGGACGACGATGGTAATCCTCGTTATATCAAGGCAAGCAATCAGAACGAATTGGCACCGGAACATATTGATGCCATTGTGGAAGCATATCAGAACCGTGCAGAAAAGGAAAAATTTGCACATGTGGCAACCTTGGAAGAAATCAAAGAGAATGAGTACAATCTGAATATTCCACGCTATGTGGATACCTTTGAAGAAGAGGCACCGATTGATCTTCAGCAGGTTCAGTCCAATATTGCCCGGCTGAAAGCAGAGATTGTGGATGCTGAGAAGAAAATGGACGCATATTTGAAAGAATTGGGCCTTTGATATGCCTTTTTTGTGAAGTGGAGGTCTGACAATGGTAAAAACAGAAAAAATCCCTGAGGGGTACCGTGCCACTGAGACAGGAATTTTGCCTGTAGATTGGCAAGTGAAACGATTAAGCGAGGTTGCAACTGAGCTGACAGAACGGGCCGGACAGGATAAATATGAAACAGTTAGCATCTCAGCAGGAATCGGCTTCGTCAATCAAGCGGAGAAATTTGGAAAAGAGCTGTCTGGAAAACAGTACGAAAAGTACATTGTGCTGCATCAGGGCGATTTTTCTTACAATAAAGGAAACTCAAAAACATCACCGCAGGGTTGCATTTATTGCCTGAATGATCGAGAGACCGCAGCTGTCCCAAATGTATTTGAGAGCTTTCGGGTTGAAGGCCAGAATGCCGGTTATTATGAACAGCTTTTTTTGAGTGGTTTCTTGAATAAGCAACTATATTCTAAAATCAATCGTGGTGTCCGGGATGACGGCTTATTGAATCTGACAGGAAAAGATTTTTATAGCTGCACAGTTCCGGTACCTCCGATTGCAGAGCAGAAAAAGATTGCAGAAGTTCTTTCATGTTGCGACAGGGTAATCGAGTTAAAACAGCAGCTTATTATAGAACTGCAGCAGTTGAAAAATGGGTTTCTCCAAGCTATGTTCCCTGCGAAAGGACACAGCGAACCGGACATTCGCTTTCCAGAATTTTCTGACGCTTGGGAACAGCGTAAGCTATATGAGGTTGCGGAGTTTAATCCAAAATCTGAGCTACCAGAAGAATTTGAGTATGTTGATTTAGAGTCTGTTGTAGGGACAGAAATGGTATCCCATAGAACAGAAAAAAGAGTAACAGCTCCATCAAGAGCACAGAGATTAGCACAGACGGGAGATGTATTCTTTCAGACTGTGAGACCATATCAGAAAAACAACTATTTATTTGCAAAGCCCGATAAATTTTATGTTTTCTCTACTGGTTACGCACAGATGAGACCAAAGATAGATGCAGAGTACCTTATGTGTTTTCTGCAAACAGATAGTTTTGTAAAGGTTGTTTTAGATAATTGCACAGGAACAAGCTATCCTGCAATAAATTCAAATGACCTTTCAAATTTAGAGATTGCTCTGCCTGGTTCAAAGGATGAACAAAGAAGAATTGGCAGTCTTGTTACAAAACTCGACCACCTTATCACCCTTCATCAGCAAGAGTTAGAAGAAACGAAGAAAAAGAAAAAGAGCTTGGCAAAGTTGTTGCTCACAGGCAGTGTCCGCGTACCTACATAAATAGCAGATATTTCTGTTAAGCAGCACAAGTCTCATG
>CAKQVC010000237.1 GCA_934277655.1 uncultured Clostridia bacterium | reverse complement strand
CATCATTGCAGTTGAATTTGGTGCCGAAAGCAGTGCAGAACGTGGCGAAAAATCACAGATTCTTCTGCAGTATGCACAGCAGTATTATGCAGCAAAAGCAGATGTCAATGCTACAAAGCTTAAAGTTTCTACTTCCGCAAAGAAGGGATCCGTTACTGTTTCCTGGAACAAGAACGAAAAAGCAGATGGTTACCAGGTATATCGGTCGACAAAAAAAGCTTCCGGATTCAAGTCCATCAAGGCAACCGTCAAAACTTCTCTGAAGAACACAAGCGTGAAAAAAGGAAGCAAATATTTCTATAAAGTAAGAGCGTATAAAACTGTTGGCGGCGAAAAATTCTATAGCAGCTGGTCCAACGTTGCATCTGTAACCGCAAAATAAATTCCACGCCTCTTTAGATAGAAAGGTTTTACAATTACAAAGCGCAAAAAGCCAGAAGACCGTCAGTTAATCTGACCTGCTCCTGGCTTTTCGCTTTTATGGTTTCCGTTTTACTTTCGTGGCTTCCGGCGTTTCTCTTTACTTTACGACCTTATACAACTCGTCTGCTTCCGGCGGATCGATGATCTGCTCACTGCCATCTGCCTCTCTGATCAGTTTCAAGCCCTGGCTTTCCGGCACAATTTCTCCGATCCGTGCGGCCGGTACACCTGCTGCGTTTAACTCCCCAAGAATAGCATCTTTTTTATCTGCCGGTGCCATGATAATCATAGAACCGCTGGAGATCAGGCGCAGATAGTTAATTTCGAAATGCTCACTGATTTTTTTCGTCACTTCTTCTACCGGGATCTTCGCTTCTTCAAGACGTACACCGACATGGGCGATCTGGCACATTTCCCAAACAGCTCCCAGGATACCACCCTCCGTCACATCATGCATGCCATGTGTTCCGATTTTGCCTGCCGTAATACCTTCCCGTACAACACTGACATCTTTTAAAAGTTCTTTTGCCCGTCTGATTTCTTCTGCTGTCAGAAAATCTTTCAATTCCTCTTCATAATCGCCTGCAATAATACCGGTTCCTTCGATACCAGCCGCTTTTGTCATAAGGACAGCATCTCCAACCTGGATTTTTTCAGCCGACGCTGACTGCCATTTTCTCCCTCTTCCCACTGCAGTCGAAACAATGACCGGCTGATTGACAGCTTTCGTAATTTCAGTATGTCCGCCGATAATTTCCACATTGCAGTCCTTTGCCGCCTCGGCTGCCTGTGCCATGATATTCTCCACATCAGCTTCCGTGGTGCCTTCCGGCAGCATGACCGCCAGCATAATACCCACCGGCTCAATTCCGTTCGATGCAATATCGTTACAGGAAATATGAATGGAAAGTCTTCCGATCTCACTGACGGATGCAGTAATCGGATCGGTGGACATCACGCACTCATATTCGCCAAAGTCAATGACAGCACAATCCTCTCCTACTCCTGAATGTACCAACACTTCCGGGCGTTTTGTTTTAATTTTATCAATGACTATTCTTTTTAAAAGATCACTATCCAGTTTTCCTACTTTCAACATTTTTTATCTCCTGTCAATTCTGTGCATATTCATCAGCAGCAGTGCCGCTGTCCATCCATGATTTTATGGTATCTTCGTCGATGATCGGTATTCCCAGTTCTTTCGCTTTCTTATTCTTTCCTGAAGTTGAAGTCAGGTCGTTATTGATCAAATAGGCGGTTTTCGCACTGACGGAACCCGAAACTTTGCCTCCCGCCTCTTCAATGGCTTTTTTCAATGCATCCCGATTTTCATAATGATGCAGAGATCCGGTAATCACAAAGGTCTTTCCTTCAAACAAGCTTCCCGTTTCTTCATAACTTTCATCTAAATCAACTTCTTCCAGTAAATCCCCTACGATCTTCTTTTTTTGTTCATCCGCAAAAAATTTCGTAAAGGCTTCTGCCATCACGTCGCCGATCCCATCGATCGTCATCAGTTCATCTTTCGTAAGACTCTGGATCGCAGCCCAGCTGTTCCTGCAGTGCCGGGCGATCAGTCTTGCATTGGCAGTCCCGATTCCCGGAATCCCCAGACTGTAAAGAAACCTTGCAGGTTCTGCGCTCCTCGCTTTCTGTACCGAACTGCATAAATTTTCAAATGACTTTTCGCCGAAGCCTTCCATCTCCGTAATTTCTTCTCTGAAATTCTTTACCTTGAAGACATCAGAAAGCTCTTTAATCAGACCTTCTGCAATAAGCTTCTCAATGGTCATTTCCGAAAGTCCCTCGATGTTCATGGCATTTCGAGAAACAAAATGGGTAAAGCTCTTAATCTGTTTCGCCAGGCAGTCCGGATTGATGCAGAGCAGCGTCTGCACATCGTTTTCATCATGTATCTGCGTTTTTCCACCACAAACCGGACAGACATCCGGAATTTTAATATTATTACTGCCGGTCAGATTTTCTGCGATCTGCGGGATGATCATATTCGCCTTATAGACCGTAATGCGATCCCCCAGTCCCAGGCGCAGATCTCTCATAACGCTGATATTATGCACCGACGCCCGGCTGACTGTCGTGCCTTCCAGTTCGACCGGGTCGAAAACTGCTACCGGATTGATCAAGCCGGTTCTGGACGCACTCCACACGATTCCTGTCAGCGTTGTCTCCCTGATTTCATCCTTCCACTTGAACGCAATGGAATCCCGCGGGAACTTAGCCGTCTGTCCCAATGAACGTCCATATACTATATTGTTATAACTGAGTACCAGCCCATCCGAAGGTATGATATTAGTCTCGATCTTCTGCGAAAACCTTTCTACCATGTCCGGCAAACTCTGAGCTGTAACCGTATAATGCTCTACTACAGAAAAGCCCTGCTCTGCCAGCCAGTCAAACTGCTGCGTCCGTGTTCCAAACTCCATATTTTCTGCACTGACCAGACTGAACGCATAAAAGCGGACATGCCGCTGTGCCGTGATCTGATTGTTCAGCTGCCGCACCGAACCGGAGCATAGATTTCTCGGGTTCTTGTACTTCGTGGTCTCATCTGCGATCGTATCGTTGATCTTTTCGAAATCCGGATAACTGATAACAGCTTCTCCCCGGAGCACCAACTGTCCCTGAAACCCAATCCGCAACGGTACATTCTCAAACACCTTTGCATTATTGGTTATAACTTCACCAATTTCCCCATTGCCACGCGTAACCGCTTTTGTCAAGCTCCCGCCTTCATAGGTCAGCACGATCGTCAGACCGTCCAGCTTCCATGAGACCACACCTTCCTGGTCAGCCAGCCAGTTTTGCAGCTGCCCCACATCTTTCGTCTTATCCAACGAAAGCATCTTTTGCGGATGAGCTTCCTTTGGAAGGTCAGAAAGGACCTCGTAGCCGACCCTGACAGTCGGGCTTGCTGACAGTGTGATCCCGGTTTCTGCTTCCAGCTTCTCCAATTCACCATAAAGCCTGTCATATTCGTAGTTGGTCATAAGTTCCCGGCTTTCCTGGTAGTATGCCTTTGCTGCCTGGTTCAGTGTGCCAATCAGCTGTTTCATCTGCTGAATCTTATCGCCTGCACCGTCTTCCACTGTACAGGTA
>CAKQVC010000236.1 GCA_934277655.1 uncultured Clostridia bacterium | reverse complement strand
CCTTGGAAGTGCCTCAATATCGTTTAAAATAGAAGCTCCTGTTGTACTGAAGCCGGAGCAGGATTCAAACACCGCATCCGCCAGTAAAGGAATCCCACCGGAAAGAAAGAATGGCATAGCACCGATGACTGAGCAGAGCAGCCAGGTTACGGACACGATAAAGAAGCCATCTCGAACCTTTAATTTGGAATGAGCTGGCTTGAGAACTGCCTGTATAAGTCCGCCGAGAACGGCGCAGAAAACTGCAACTTCTGCAAATGCTTTTACGGAAGTGGATTCTTTGTAAAATATAGCTAACAGCAGGGGTATTGTCATGGAACATGCCAGTACCAAAAGCAACATCCCCTGGATTCTAATCATATCATTGGTTCTGCTTGCCATAAAATATAATCCTTTTAAAATCCTTTCTCAAAGTAGTAGAAACCCCGGCAGAACACCGGAGAAACATGCAAAACAAGCATGCGAAAGCCTATATAAAGTTTATATTATATAGTTTATATTACATAATGAAAGACTTTTTTTCAGTCATAAGTTTTTCTAATTCACCAACATCGGAAAGAAGACAGAAAATTGTTACCTTGTCATTTTCCCGAATCCTGGTATCACCATTCGGAATGATTACTTCTGCACCGCGGTGAATTGCGGCAATCAATACTCCGTCAGGTAGCTTTACATTTTTTAAAGGCGTGTTTGCCAGTTTCATATCGTCGGAGGCGATGATCTCCATGATCTCTGCCTGCCCCTGGATCAGAAGTGATGCGATGATTCGTTTTGATCCCTGGATATACCGAAGAATCGTACTCGTAACAATGTCCAGAGGATTGAGAACCATGTCGATGCCCATCTGCTCGATCAGATTTTTATAGTTCTGTCGGCTGACTTTTGAGATGACGTCTTCGACATCTGCCTGTTTGGCGATCAGCGCAAGGAGCAGATTTTCTTCGTCAAGTCCGGTTGCAGCAACGAACGCGTCCATTTCATCCAGATTTTCTTCATCTAAAAGAGCGGTATCAGTCGCATCTCCGTGGAGAACCATAACATCGTCAAGCTGGGTGGAAAGGTAGTAGCAACGAGCTTTATCTTTTTCAATCAGCTTGACGGCAACTCCGAATTCTGAAAGCTTATCCGCCAGGTAATATCCGGTTTTACCACCACCTGCAATCATAACTTTTTGAAGATTCGTGTATTTCCCTCGTTCATAAACCTTTTTATGAAGCTCTGCAATTTCAGAACGCTCCCCGATCAGATAAACGGTATCGTGACTGCCAATTGTTGTATTCCCATGAGGAATGATAATCTTCCCGTTACGGGAGATGGCAACGATCAGCATGTTTGGAAGCATTTTATTCACTTCGACCATGGTATGACCAATCAGCTTGGACATTTTCTGGACTTTAAACTGAACCAGAGAAACTTTGCCACTGGAAAAAATCCCATTTGTCAAGGTATATTTTTCAACCAGATATTTATAGATTTCTAACGTGATTGAAAGGTCAGGATTGACAATATGATCGATGTGCATGGTTTCCTTGATGAAATCCATCTGATTCATATGTTCCGGATCTCTGACTCTGGCAATAACCTTGGAACAGCCCAGCTGCTTGGCAAAAGCTGCGATGACGATATTTTGCTCGTCACTGTGGGTGCAGGCAATGAGAAAATCGCAGTTCTGCACGGAATGCCTCTGAAGGAGACGAATCTGTTTCGCATTACCGGCTACCGTCATAACATCGTATTGCTGGGAAATTTTATTTAACAGTGCTTCGTTGGTATCTATGATTGTAATGGAGTGGTTTCCTCCTACCAGAGCATTGGTAACTTTCATTCCAAGCTTACCGGCTCCGACAATCGTAATTTTCATAAACAACCTCCCGCCCTTAAAAGTCGGAAAATATTACCGCAGGAAGGGCAAATACTATTCTAACACATAAATTATAATTTGCAAGTCTATTCCGTTTATTGTACAATATGTTTGCAGGATTTGCATAAAATAAGAAAAAATCAATACACGGAGAATCAACAATGAAAATAAAAAGATATGTAGGGGGAACTCTGGAGAGTAACGGCTATATTATCAGTATCAAAGAGGAAGGAAACTGCTACATCATTGATCCGGGCTACGAGCCCGGAAAATTCATAAACTACATAGAAGAAAAAAAACTGAAACCGCAGGGAATTCTGCTGACACATCATCACTATGACCATGTGGGCGCAGTAGACCGGATCCAGTCCTGGTTTGATATACCGGTATCGATTCATCAGCAGGATGCTTTTTTTCTGAAAAAACCTGTGCAAAATATTTTGAACGGAGGCGAACGTTTAAACCTGAACGGAGAAATTTTGCAGGTAATCCATACACCAGGGCATACTATGGGGTCTGTCTGCTTCCTTTCTGAGAAGAGCAAGGTTATTTTTACCGGAGATACGATTTTTGATACCGATCTTGGGCGGACGGATTTGGAAGATGGCTCGCCGGAAGCAATGATACAGACCTGCAGAAACGTGATCAATCACTGGTCTAATGAATATACCATTTATCCGGGACATGATGGATCCGCCACGATGAAGCAGGTGCGGAAATATAATCAGGAATTTCTGGACTGTCTGGAGGAAAATCAGCGATGATGAAAACGAAACCAGAGAAAACATGGAGTCCGGCATCCATTCGTATGATCGCACTGGATCTGGATGGTACAACGCTGACAAGGGATGGTCTGACGAGAAGGACAAAAGAAACACTGGAGGAAGCAATTCGAAGAGGAATTCATGTTGTGATTGCAACCGGAAGAACGTATACGGCACTTCCGGAACGTGTTCATCAGATCCAGGGACTGGAATATATCATTACGTCAAACGGTGCCCATATTTCGGAAGCACAAACCGGTAAGTTTATTTATTCGAATTATGCCTCGGCTGAGGCTGTAGACCGGGTGCTGGATATATTGGAGAATACTTCCTACCCGGTCGAGGTTTTTACGGAGGGAAGAGCCTATATCGGTCAGGATGTATATACAGACCTGGAAGCGGGAGGAAAAACAACGGAATATATGAATCCAAGATATGTACTGCGGACTAGGAACCCGGTAGAAAATATCTATCTGTTTTTAAGAGAACATCGTGAAAAAATAGAAAATATCAACGTTCATTTTGAACTGCAGGAAGAGAGGATGCGGATGTGGGAAACGTTTTCAAAGATTCCGAATGTCACTGTAACCTCATCACACAGGCATAACGTAGAAATCGGCGGGAAAACAACAAGCAAAGCAACGGCGTTGGCAGAAGTCTGCAGGATGCTGAATCTGGATTTGTCCCATGTCATGGCATTCGGGGATGGCGCAAACGACATTGCGATGCTGACAGAATGCGGCTTTGGAGTTGCGATGGGGAATGCTTCCGAAGACGTGATAGCAGCAGCCGATCATGTGACTTTGAGCAACGATGAAGAGGGCGTGGCCTATACGATCCGAACTATGCTCTTCGATGAAGATGGAGGTGTCAGTCCCGGCTCTGCAGACGGAACCTTTCGAAGCTGGCTGCTTGCGAAACTTAAATCCTTTTGGAAATAAAGAAATGTAACGGAAGCATGATGAACAACAATCAACAGTAAAGCTTATATAATGAAACAAGGACAGAAAGTCTGCTTTGTAAGAAGCAGATTTTTTGTATAGGCAAAACCACGCAATGGACGCATG
>CAKQVC010000235.1 GCA_934277655.1 uncultured Clostridia bacterium | reverse complement strand
AATTTCAATAAATATAATATGAAAGAAGTAGGTGAATAGAATGGGAAACAATTGTAATATGTTAGGTGACGGATGTGTCGATACCAGCTTATTATTTTTCTTCTTACTGCTCGTGATCATTTTCTGCAACTGCTACAACTAGAAACAGAGTCAGGAATATAGTAAAAAATACGTAAACGGGAAGGCTGCTCTGAAAAGAGCGGCCTTCTGATTGTGATGCTGCTGTCTTTCTTTAAATTTTGCGTGAAGGATCTTCCGATGAGCATGATGTTTCGGACTCAGAGGTTTCATGAGGATTCGTTCCGCGGACGGAAACTCCGATGTCATTTCCTATGACAGCCGCAAACCCGATAGCTCCGGAACCATATTTTCTGCGGACTTCATCCATGGTATGAGCAATCTGCAGTCCTTTCTCCTGACGGCTCTGATCCTCTGCAAACAAACTAATCTGCTCTTCAGAGTCCTCACTGACCAGATTAATTCCAGTGATCGTGATCAAGCGAATAGGATATCCTGTTTTCCAGCAGTGAGAGATAATATCCATAGCGTGAAGGCGGATTTCTTCCGCCAGGTTCGTTGCTGAAAATAACTGTTTTTGTCTGGAAATAACCTTAAAATAGGGGTCTTTGATATCAACCTTAATGCCACTGGCTTTGAGATGATGCTTTCGCAGTCTTGCAGAAACCGTATCTGATAAAGCAGTAACGGCGGTCAGGATATCGTCCGTCGAGGTCAGGTTTCGTTTAAAGGTGGTGCCGTTTCCGATGGATTTGATTTCCTCTTCCTTGCTGAACAGTGCAACCGGAGACTGATCCATTCCGTTTGCATATTCCCAGAGCTGCGTTCCGGATTTTCCAAGAAGTGATTTCAGCATTTGCGGGTTTGCGCGTGCAATATCGCCGATGGTCAGAATTCCGGCACCTGTCAGCTTTTGTGCCGTTGCTTTTCCCACGAAAAATAATTCGTCAGCTTTCAGAGGCCAGAGAAGAGTTTTGTAATTCTGCCGGGTAATCTCAGTAGTTGCATCCGGTTTTTTGTATTCCGATCCCATCTTTGCGAAGACTTTATTGAAAGAAACACCAGCGGAAAGCGTCAGCGCAAGTTCATTTTTTATTGTCTGACGGATGGTGTCGGCAATCTGTCTGCCGGTGCCGAACAAGCTCTGGCTGGCGGTTACATCAAGCCAGGATTCGTCAATGCTGAAAGGCTCTACCATATCCGTGAAACGCTGATAAATTTTATTGATTTCTTGACTGTAATATTTGTAATCTGCCATGTGAGGCGGGACAAGCTGCAGGTCAGGGCATTTTTTCTTTGCCTGCCAGATGGTTTCCGCTGTGACAATACCATATTTCTTCGCTATTTCGTTTTTTGCCAGTATGATGCCGTGGCGACTGTCAGGATCACCGCAGACTGCCATAGGCTTTTCTCTTAGCTCCGGATGAGAAAGGAGCTCGACAGAAGCAAAAAATCCGTTCATATCACAGTGCAGGATCACACGGTCTTTCGTTAATGTATTCATAGAAGTATTCTATCACAAAAGCAGGATAGTTTCTACTAAAAGCACGGAATGCCGGATTCACTTTGTGGTTTTTGTGAAAAAAAACTGCTTTTCTTGACTTGGATGAGCAGAAAAAGTATAATATTATTATATTGCGTCCTGCCTGGCTGCGGCAGGAGAACATGATTTTAAAGCATTCAGCAGCCAGAAAGGCTTTTAGGTTTTCTATGAGAATATTGACAATGATTATAGGAGCTCTTTTTATGGGAGCCGGAATATATTTGGTTGGAAACAGCGGACTGATCTTTATGTCGGTCGCATTTCCGATCGGAATCATCTTCGTTATTGCAGGTGTGATTGAGTGTCTTTCCTGCAACAGTTATCGCGGCGACAACGAAGAAAGAAGCTGGATCTTGACAGATGCAATCACGACTTTCGTTCTGGGGGCGCTGATCCTGCTTAATAAACTGGCAGCAGATTCAGTTGTGTCCCTGGTTCTTGGACTTTGGGTAATCATCACAGGTATCCGAAATTTCGTAAAAGCATGGGAAAGCATGGATATCAGAAATCATAATTTCTATGATCATCTGATCATCGGGCTTCTGAACCTGATCTGCGGGCTGTATGTTTTCTTTGACAGTGATATTTTCAACATGTCTACGCTGACGATGGTAGGACTCTGCATGATTGTGCAAGGCATTAATATTCTGAATGTAGGATCACTGATCATTATTCAGAAACCAGAATTCCTCAAGACAAAACAGGAAAAACTGGACGAAGCGACTGCAAAAGCCCAGGAAGCAAAAGCTGCGGCCAAAGAAGCAATCAAAGTAGCCAAAGAAGCAAAGGCAGAAGTCAGAGTCATCGAGGACATGCGGGAAGAACTGATCGATATTACCGTTGCACCGAAACCGGGAACGGAAACAGAGGAAATAAATGAGCAGGAAACAGAGACAGACGCAGAAAAGAGTGGACATGCAGACGCAGAAAGTGCAGCCAGTGGAAAAAATACACTGCAGAAGTAATAAACAGATCGTTTTGAATACAGATATTGCCATTATCGGAGGAGGAGCCTCCGGCCTTGCAGCGGCGATAGAAGCAAAACGCACAAGACCCGATTTCGATGTTCTGATCGTGGAAAAGAAAGAATGCACGGGGAAAAAACTTCGTGCGACCGGAAATGGGAGATGCAATGTTTCCAATACAGCCTGCAGTCAATTTAAACAGGTAGAGAAATGGTTTGCATCTGTCGGAATTGAAACACGGACGGACGAAAGCGGCAGGGTATATCCGTACAGTGAGGATGCATCCGATGTAACGCAGGAACTGACGCAGATCTGTGTTCAGCTGGGTGTGAAGATTTTACTCAATACTTGTATCACAGGAATGGAAGCAGACCGGGAGGGAGGCTTCCTTCTTTTGGCTGATGATGGGAAAACTTGCGGACCGTTGATTGATGATGGGAAAACTTGCAGATCGTTGGCTGATATCGGGAATTCTTCTGACCTTTTTACAGATGCTATAAAATCTTCCGGTTCAGCAGCCGATGCAGTGATACCGGAAGGAGTCGTTTCTATTTGTGCGAAACGTGTGCTGCTGGCAACTGGAGGCAAGTCTTACGCTTCTCTCGGAACGAGCGGAGACGGCTATGTGCTCGCAAGAAAGCTGGGACATACGGTTACTCAATTAGCACCGGCCCTGACTGGCGTGGAAATCGTTGAAAATCTTAAAGCTCTGAAAGGTGTCCGGAGCAAAGCAGAAACATCACTTTTCTACGATGGAAAAAAACTTGTTTCTGAATATGGAGAAATCCAGTTCCGGCAGGATGGTATTTCAGGAATCTGCATTATGAATCTTTCCAGATATATCCGGCCAGAGTTTTCACTACAGAGAAAATCTACTGAGAGTACGCAGGGAAGAGAATCAGCAGAAACTTTTCGAAAAAAAATGACAAAAGCATTTGGACGATACGAAATTCATATCAACTTCATGCCGGAATTTACGAAAACAGAAATTGAAGAGAGACTGGCAGAGAGAAAGAAACGACTGAGCATTGCAGAGGGTCAGGAAAAGATGATCCTGCAGACG
Organism: uncultured Clostridia bacterium; assembly: GCA_934277655.1. GTDB lineage: Bacteria > Bacillota > Clostridia > Peptostreptococcales > Anaerovoracaceae > CAG-238. The sequence goes on along the minus strand of CAKQVC010000235.1, from coordinate 109 downwards.
ATTGTTAAAGCTCCGGTCGCATCAGAGATTCTGAAACGATGCGGAGCAGATACTACGAAGCTTGCAGAAGAGTTGTCAGCATTCAAACTGACGGTAAGTGGATTGAAAG
>CAKQVC010000234.1 GCA_934277655.1 uncultured Clostridia bacterium | reverse complement strand
GCCCATACCTTCTTCGCTGCTGTTTCCATGTCTTTCTGGAACTGTTCTGTTGGTTCGATAACTTCACAACCGTCATCGATCATCTTCTGAGTCATTTCTTCAACGTCCTGTCTGATTGCAACCTTTACATCATCACAGTAAGTTGTTGTTGCATCCTGAAGAACCTGCTGCTGGTCTGCAGATAAGCTGTCCCATTTAGCCTGGTTGATAACTACAACTGCTGCTGCGAAGGAGTGATTGGATTTTACCCAGTATTTGTTGAACTGGTCTAAGCCGTTCGTGTAGGAAAGTACCGGACCATTATCCTGTCCGTCGATGGTCTTCTGCTGCAGTGCGGACGGTACTTCAGTGAACGCCATGGAAGTCGGGACTGCACCCAGATTTTCGAAGAATTTTAAGAACATCGGAGATTCCGGAACTCTCATCTTCAGACCTTTGATATCAGCTGCACTTTCGATTGCTCTCTTGGAGTTGGAGATCCATCTGAAGTCGCAGTCTGTCATGCCGAGCATCTTAAATCCTGCATTTTCCATATCCTTTGTAATGGTTTCGCCGATCCATCCGTTGTAGATCAGATTATCAACGTCATCGTAAGTTGTTACCAGGTAAGGAAGGTTTACGAAACCGATTTCATTTACTACTGCGTCAGCACCTACGGTAGAACCGATGTACATATCAAGCGCTCCGGACTGTACCGCTTCAGCGTGGTCCTTGTCACTTCCCCAAACGCCACCAAAGTCAATCTGTACTTCGATGCTTCCGTTGGAGTTCTTTTCTACAGTGTCTTTAAATGCAGTTGCTGCTTCATACCACGCATGAGTTGTACCCTGTGTGGAACCGAAGTGAAGAACAACTGGGTCGCCAGTTGCTGCTGCATCACTGCTGTCATCACCGCCGCAGCCGGTCATTGCTGCACACATTGTGAAAACAAGTACTAATGATAATAATACTGATAATGCCTTTTTCATTTTTTTCTTTTCCTTTCTTGTTACATAGATTTTCAAGACATATGCCTTTTTCCGTCACATCTTTTATTTCCTGACGCACATATATAATAGCAACTTGCGTGCCAATTTGTTATTTTCGTGTTAATTTTAGCACATGTTAATGCAGTGCTAATTCCCATTTTCCCCGCATAAATTTTTTGCAAAGATTATCTGCGGTTTTGCTAAGACTCCATAAAGACGAAAATTTCGTCAAAAAACAACAAAAAAGCTGCTATGCAACAGTGCATCTTGCAGCTTTTTCGAAATGCATTTCTGCATCTATGTGTTTTACTCGTATACTTCCCTGTCCACGGAACGCTGAACAACAGACTTATTTTCAGCGATCTGCACATGATAAACGCGTTTTTCCAATATGGTTTCCGAATCGCTTTCAGCCGTCCGTATCATTACAATTTCTGCTTCGCCTTCCTCAAGTCCCTCAAAATTACATTGGAATTTTCCGTTCTCAAAGCTGGTTTCCGTTCCTTTCAGCAGGTTTTCATCACTGATGGTGTAAGACCAGGTCTGTCCGTCATCTGTCGGAATTTTGATAAAGTAGCCCTCTTCGTCATTCCAGGTCAGAATTGCCAGTGCTATCAATGCCAATACTGCTGCAATGGTAATCCAGACTTTAATTTTCATTGTTCTCTGGGCTTCCTGCTCGCCAGCCTTGATATCTGCATCTATTCCATTTATGCTGTTTGCTTCTGCATTCTCACCGGACTCTTCTGCCTGCACCGAACCATTCCCTTCTGTCTTTTTCGGTCCGTCTATATCAGATGCAGCCGATTCCGGGCTGCCGCCTGCCAAAACTTCCTTCTGCTTTTCGTCTCTTTCCATGCTCATAAGGCTCGTTCCTTTCTCGTCACTGCGGTTATTACTTTTCTTTTCCGTTTTCTTTTCCATTCATTATACTGAACTTTTTTCGTTCATGCAAGTGTATCCGTTCCCGCCGCATGCCTGCGCCGTCATTATATGCCTGCCGGAAGTCATTATCCAGCAAAATCTCTGCCGCAGTGGTTTTTTCTGCCTTATTTTTATTTGGTATAGTCGTAAAACCCTTTTCCGGATTTACGGCCATATTCGCCTCTGCCGTAATGTGTGGCCAGACAAGCTGCAGGCAGATCGTTCTTATCGCCGGAATTCCTGAACTTTTCCATGTAAACACTGTATTCCAGATCAATACCTGTCATATCCAGTGTCTCCAGCGGTCCCATAGCATGTCCGAGAGCACCTTTTACAGCCGTATCAATATCCTCTGGTGTTGCAATCCCCATATCGACCAGATAACAAGCTTCTCTTGTCAGTGCGCTGAAGATACGGTTTACTACGAAACCATAGATTTCTTTTTCGATGGTACAAGGTGTCTTATCGATGCTCTTGACAAACTCAAATGCGGCATCAAATGTTTCCTTCGCCGTATGCGGACCCTTTACAACTTCGACCGTTTTCATAACCAATGCCGGATTGAAGAAGTGGACATTTAACACCTTAGATGGATCTTCCACTGCATCGCAGAATCTGGAGCTTACGATGTAAGAGCTGTTGGATGCATAAATGCAGTGTGGCAGCGTAATCTTATCAATCTGTCCCAGTGCAGATTTTTTAATCGCTACCACATCAGATACTGCCTCGATTACCATATCTGCATTTTCGCCTGCCTTCTGGATATCATTGGTAAAGATGAGTCTGCCCTGGATTTCATCAGCATCCGCCTGCGACATTTTTCCTTTTGCCACCCGCTTTTCAAACCACCCTTTCGAAAATTCGGCTGCCTTTTCTACCATTTTCTCACTTAAATCATAGCAGACAACATCATAGCCGTGAATTGCTACCTGCATGGCAATCTGATTTCCCATAATACCTGCGCCGATCACTGCAACTTTCTGAATCATATTTTTACCTCCGTTTCTTTGTATCAAAACATTTTCCTTTTTACATTACCAAATGTTGTTGGTTCTGATTTTCACTACAGAGATATTGCAAAAAACAAGCCAAGAAAAACCCTCAGCTTGTCTTGTTGAAATTTCAATGATTCTACGTATATCGCCCTTTTATTTGTTCTCACTCGCAGTCTTTGGTTATGCATTTTCACACATTTTTATCGCTTCGCAAAATATTTTTTATGCGTTCTTACATAATTCATTCTGTAATCAAGCTTCTCCGATAAATTCGTCATAAGTGCAGAGTTTGTCTACGATGGATCCGTCCGGCTGTATCTCGATGATCCGGTTTGCGATGGTCTGAATGAACTCGTGGTCATGGGAAGCGAACAAAATGCCCCCCTTAAAACTTTCCAGTCCTTCATTAACGGCTGTGATGGATTCCAGATCCAGATGGTTGGTCGGCTGATCCAGCACCAGCATATTGGAACCAAACAACATCATGCGGGAAAGCATGCAGCGGACTTTTTCGCCTCCGGAAAGAACTTTTACCGGCTTATATACATCATCCCCTGAGAATAACATTTTGCCGAGAAAGCCTCTCAGGAATGTTTCGCTCGTTTCAGTGGAGTACTGGGACAGCCACTCTACCAGATTCAGATCGCAGTCGTTGAAAAATTCGGAATTATCCAATGGAAAATAGGACGTGGAGATCGTCACACCCCACTTGTAGTGTCCTTCGTCCGGCTCCATTTCTCCCATGATGATCTTAAAAAGAGTTGTATTAGCAATTTCGTTTTCCCCTACAAACGCGATCTTATCCCCGTTATTCACACGGAAAGTCACATGATCCAGCACTTTCAC
>CAKQVC010000233.1 GCA_934277655.1 uncultured Clostridia bacterium | reverse complement strand
GTGTATAGTCTCCTTATGGAGATTTTAAGATTTGAGAATTTGTATGAAGGAATCTTTTTCATGCTTACATCCTTCAAAGTAGATGGTGCGGAGTGTATAGAAAAATACAGAAAAGTATTCCTCAATTACACACACAGCAATAAGCAATATGTTATGCTTCCAATGGATTTTGATGATCAAACATATAAGAAATTGTTTTTGAAATCGCAGAAAGTCATCAAGAAAGCATTTCTTAGACACCAAGCCTTTTTGAATGCACTTTTTGTAAATGATTTAACTGTTGATGTAAGGATGTCTTTGATTTTAGAGGTGTTTGAATCTTTAGTAAATGAACTGGCAAGTAATGGAGAAATCACCTTAAAGGCACAGCCATACATAACTTACAAAAATACTTGTAGTAAATGTGGTGCACCGATGAAAAAAACGGTTCCAAACAAAAAAGTTTTCCTGTTTGATAAACTGTATGCAATTATGAAACAATATGGTAAAGACATTTTTGCTGGAGAGTCAAAAACAAAGATTGCAAGGAAAGGGACAAACCTTAGAAACAAAATTGACCATATAAGTAAACAAAAAAATGCCATGCAAGGTGAGCAGGCAGGCTTATATTTACATAAATTTGGTCTGATGTACCGAATAATAATATTGAAAATGATAGATGGTTATAACGATGAAATTCAAAGAACAGTAAATAAATGGACGGCTGCTATGAATAACAGTTTTGCACCGTATAGGATTTTACCGTAGAACCCAAAAGCAGGAGGTAGCAATATGGCAGAAGATACGCTGTTTTCCGGCGAATCAAAAAATGTAGAGTACAAAGTGGCTGTACCAGAAAAAAGCGAAAAATATATGAAAACAGTGGTAGCTTTTGCCAATGGCAGAGGTGGTAGGATTGTTTTCGGAATAGACGATAAGACCTTGGAAATTATGGGAATGGATGTAGATAACATCTATAAGACGATGGATGCCATTACCAATGCAATCTCTGATTCCTGTGAGCCTGCAATCAGACCGGACGTAGCAATGCAGACGGTTAAGGATAAGACTGTGATTGTGGTTGAGGTATTTCCGGGTGCAGAGCGTCCGTATTATATCAAATCACAGGGGATGTTTGAGGGTACTTATGTGCGTGTAGCAGGCACAACCAGACATGTAGAAGATTATATGCTAAGAGAGTTGATGCTGGAAGGCAAGAACCGCTATTATGACAGCGAAATATGCCAGAATATGAAACTAACGGATAGTGAAATTGAGGAGCTTTGTAAGAGCATGAAGGAAACTGCCATAAGAAATACATGGCAGGACAGCGAAAAGGCAAAGATTAAGGATGTTACAAAGAATGTACTGATTTCATGGGGTGTTCTGAAAGAGGAAGGCGGAGAAGTTTATCCGACCAATGCGTATGCACTTTTGACCGGACGAATGTGGGGACAGCCTGTTATTCAGTGTGGCGTATTCAAGGGAACCAATCGAGCACATTTTGTAGACCGTAGGGAATTTGAAGGCTCCATTCAGGAACAAATGGAAGCAGCATATCAGTATGTCCTTGAAAAAATCAACATGGGTATGACGATAAAGGGAATGTACAGACAGGATGTGTATGAACTACCTACGGACAGTATTCGTGAGCTGATTGCAAATGCCGTGGCACATCGTAGCTACCTTGAGCCGGGAAATATACAAGTGGCTTTGTTTGATGATAGATTAGAGATTACTTCTCCGGGAATGCTTCTGAATAATGTTACGATTGCAAAAATGATGGAAGGCTACTCAAGACCGAGAAATCCTGCAATCGCAAGAGCTTTTGCATACATGAAAATTATTGAAAAATGGGGAACCGGAATACCGAGGTTATTTGAAACCTGTGAGGAGTATGGATTACCGAAGCCGGAGCTGATTGACTTTGATGGTGATTTCAGAGTAAATATGTATCGGAAAAGAGATACTGACACAGAAACTAACAGGGAAACCAGCACTGACATAGAAACTAACATTAAAACTAACACAGAAACTAGCACAGAAACTGTTGAGAGGATACTTAGGCTCATGAGAGAACAGCCAGCTATTACGGTAAAGCTGATTGCTCAACAACTAGGACTTTCTGTTGGTGGGGTTCGGTATCATGTCAATAAATTAAAGAAAGATGGTATCGTGGAGCATAGCGGTTCTTCTAAGAAAGGTAAATGGGTAATCCACGAATAATTACTACCAAAGCTGACATTCAGGCTGTCTTAGGTGATGAAGATAAAAAAATAAATGATATTGACAGCATGGAACTGGAAAATGCCAAGGTCTACAAGCTGACGAAAGATAACCAGTTTTATACAAAATACTTCCTTGAAAAAGAGGATACCACAACCAATTACCTGATATATGCTCCGTTTCCGAAACCTCCGGTTACAGAAAATCATCTGGAGGACACCATGCTTTATTCCAAGCGTTTTTATGCGGACAGGGCATCACTTTTATCGGTAGATTTGGGCATTGACGAGAAATATAAGCCGGTGATTGAAAAGCATATCAAGTTCTTTGGTCACAAAGACCGTTTGAAGCGTTTCTATGACCTTGAGATAGAGAATTTTAATGAGGAAAACATTTTGACAGGCATCATGAGTGCTGTGTGCAGAACGAGAACCAATTCTTTTGATGAAGTGATCCGTGTGCTGGTCACGGAGGACAGCCTGACAGACAACAAATATCTGGCAGAATTTGCCAAGTATGATATAGAGGGCGATTTTTGGAAGTTATGCGAGCAGCAATTTGGCTTTTCTATTGACGCTCCGAACTTGGAAAAACTGGTCATTACCATGTTTGTAACCTATGCAGACCGCTATATTGATGCAGAAATGCCAAAGAGCTGGAAGAAGTTTATTTCTTATAAATCCGGTAATATTATCGCATTTCTGGACAACCTGATGAACAATATTTTGTATCGTGAGAAATATGATGAGCTGTCACAATATGTTGCAGATCGTCTGAATGCATCGGAAGAACTTGGCAAATATGAAGTAGAAACTCTGGTAGACTGTGATTCTTTTGCCTGCGTGGGTGTACTTCTGATACGCTGGATTGTCGGCAGGCTTCGTGCAGAGGATTGTCTGGCAAAACTGGATGGACACAGTATCTATGATTTATGCGGTATTCGTGCAAAAATGCACTTTGGCAGTAAGTTTGCCTTTATCTATGAAATGTTGGATAGTGCATACTGGATTGTAAATAACGCAAGATATGAAGCACCGAATGGTTTTCAGAAGATTATTGATGCGTATGTGTCAAGTGATTGCCTGATAGACAACCATTACAGAGTGTTCTATCTGAATTATGATAAATTGGAAAATACCTCAGAGTTTGAGGAACTTCGTGACCTTGTAGAGAATATTTATACGAATGAATACCTCGGAAAACTGCTTCCAAAGTGGAATGAGGGACTGCTAGAGGAAGATGCTATGAAACGGATACCATTGCAGCGTAATTTCTTCAGCAAATTTGTACGGAGTACCAATGTGAGAACGGTTGTCATCATATCTGATGCGATGCGATATGAGGTCGGCAGACAGCTCTATGAAAGAATGATGGACAATCCGAAGTGCAGTGCTACCTTACAGCCTATGCTCAGTGTATTACCTTCATACACAAGGCTTGGCATGGAAGCATCGTTGCCACACAAGACACTGGAGCTGACAGACGATTTCAGAGAGGTAGTAGATGGAAAGTATGCGATTGACCTTGCTGCCAGACAGGCAGTATTGCAG
>CAKQVC010000232.1 GCA_934277655.1 uncultured Clostridia bacterium | reverse complement strand
TTAGCTTTAGCACCATGCTTTGCCATGCGGTTTTGGAATATCGGCGGCGAAGGACAGATCACTATGGGTGCAGTTGCGGCAAGTTTTTTTGCTTTAAATTTTTCAGGTAGCATTCCGTCCCCGATTCTGCTGCTTTTGATGGGGATCTTTTCCATGGTGTTCGGAGCCGCGTGGGCAGGAATCCCGGCTGTATTCAAAGCAAAATGGGGAACCAATGAGACTTTGTTTACTTTAATGCTTAATTACATTGCCATCGGTATCGTCGGATGGCTGCAGGGCGGTCCATGGGAAGGAAAACCTGGATCGCAGATTATCCCGATGTTCGATCAGGCTGCGGTACTTCCGAAAGTTTTCGGTGTACACTGCGGATGGATCATTGTTTTGATCCTTACAGCACTGATGTATATTTACATGAATTATACCAAGCAGGGATATGAAATTTCTGTTCTGGGCGAATCAGAAAATACGGCAAGATATGCCGGTATGAATGTAACGAGGGTTACCATTCGAACGGTCTGCCTTTCCGGTGCAATCTGCGGTCTGGTCGGCTTCATGGTATGCTCCGGTGCAAACATGACTCTTTATGCAGATGTGGCTGGTGGTGTGGGCTTCACAGCTATCGTAGTTGCATGGCTGTCACAGTTTAATCCCTTTGCCATGATTGCGATTTCACTGCTTCTTGCAGTGCTGGATAAAGGTGCCAGCGGTCTGCAGACAACGCTGCGTGTACCGGCATCTATTGCAGATATTATTACAGGGATCATTCTCCTGTGCATGCTTGCATGTGAGTTCTTTATCAATTATAAACTGATTGTGCGTAATCACAGTGAAAAGGAGGTTCGTTGATATGGATATTAATATTATCGGTTTGATCAGGGCGGCAGTCCTCAACGGAACTCCGCTGCTGTTTGGTACGTCGGGAGAGATTTTAACAGAGAAATCCGGCAACATGAATTTGGGTGTGGAAGGTCTTATGTTCATGGGCGGTGCATTCGGGCTGTGCGGTGCCTTTGTGTATGGACAGATCGCAGGCGATAATGCGATTGGAGCGGTAGCAATCGCAATCGCGCTTCTTGCGTCTTTTGCAGCCGGTATGATCGGCTCACTGATTTTCAGTTTCCTGACCATCACCTTGCGTGCAAACCAAAATGTTACCGGTTTGGCACTCACGATCTTCGGTACCGGCGTGGGTCAGTTCGTAGGAGAACTGATGCGCTTGAAAGTAGGCGGAAACGTTACAGTCAGCAATGCTCTGAAAGATGCGTTTGCAGATCCGATTCTTCCACATTTTCTTCAGAAAATTCCGGTGATTGGACCAATCCTTTTCAGCTATAACCTGTTCGTATACCTGGGGTTTGCTATGGCGATTGTTATGGCTTACTTTATCAGCAAAACCCGATCCGGTCTGAGTTTGTGTGCAGTGGGGGAATCTCCGGCCACGGCTGATGCAGCAGGAATCAACGTTACAAAATACAGATATCTTGCAACGACTATCGGCGGAGGAATTTCTGCTGTCGGCGGCATGGTATATACAATGACCATTGCAGGAAGCGTATGGAACCATAGCGGTCTTTCCGGCGAAGGCTGGGTAGCTGTTGCACTGGTTATCTTCTGCCTGTGGAAACCGCTGAATGCACTGTGGGGTTCGATTCTGTTCGGAGGACTTCTGATCCTGTATCTGCGTCTTCCTATCCCGTTCCTGCCGACGCAGATTTATAAGGTCATCCCTTATATCGTTACAGCGATCGTTCTGATCATCGTGTCTATGAGACAAAAGAGAGAAGACCAGCCACCACAGAACCTCGGTCTGAATTTCTTCAGAGAAGAACGATAAGAGCGGAAACCAAGAGGAAAAAAGCAATTATTTCCCAAATATGAATAACCTCTGCTCACGGGGGAATTTTCCCCCATAGAGTAGAGGTTTTTTGTTTGGTCAGTAGGCGAATATCACATAATCACAATTCACGTTTATATTTTTTTCAAGAATGAAAATCGACATATAGGGAGCAGAATGTTTCCTGCAAGCTGTTCAATCGGGAGTGCATCCAAAGTTGTCCTGTCAAAGCTTAATTTTATCTTGACATTTAATCCGAAATTGATATAATATTGTTTAGTTAGCTTATGCTAACCAAGGAGAAGATAGAAGACTAGCTTTAAATGACCAGAATACTTATTTAGTTTAGCAGACATAAGACACAACCATGTAGCTGCTATGTGGACAGGAAAGTAAACGCTTACTAATTCTGACAGCTATCAAGTAGACAGACTAGGAGGGCGCTCTTTTTTTGACAAGGGGTTAGCGTAGGCTAACTTACGGATATAGAGGATTTTGGAATATTTAAGCCATGGCTAGAAAGAAAGGACAGGAGATGAAAAGCTTAACATGTTTTCGAAAAATGGCATGGATAACAGCGATAAAAGCGATAGCGATTGCTATTATCACTTTTATATTTGTTGCGTATGCCGCAGCAGATTCGTATGCCGCAGAAGAAACAACATTTGGTCTTGCGCTAAATGAGACCATGATCAGTCAGGATCAAAGTGTAAGTGGAGCTGTTCGTACAGAATCAGATCACGTAACTAACGGGATTTTTACAGTGACTTATGATGCGAACGTACTCACATTGCTTGAAGCAAAAAAATCGGATATACAGACAGACGTTTTTGTTTCAATCAATACAAAAGAAGAAGGAAAGATTACAGTGGCTTTTGCCAGTGAGGATCCGATTCTAAAAGGAGATTTCATAGATTTGAAATTCCATGCAAAATCCAGACACAGTTCCATTACCACCCAAATTGTAACAAGCCTGGATCGGATTTATGACGAAAACGATAAGAAAATAGGAGATAAAAAGGAAGAAAAGACAAACCTTTCAATTACCGGAAAAGGTGGGGCTTCTACCATCATACCGGGAACTTCTGATAAACCAGGAAATTCTGACAATTCAGATAAGAATCAAGCAGGAACTGATGGAAAAAAACCTGACGGAAGTAAGGACAATCCAGATGCTCAGGATTCAAGCGGAAACACTTCAAATAACGGAAATGGTCAGAACACCGGTTCAGGGAAGGACTATACCGGAGATCAGAATCCGGGAAATAATAAAGATCACCAATCCGATCAATCGGGCGATGCAGACCAGACACATGACGGAAAAAATCCGAAAACCGGGGACGATATGAAACTGACAGTGTATTTTGTACTGGTATTGCTCAGTGGAACTGCAGCTGCAGTAGTTATTCGAAGAAAGGCAGGTGCAAAGCGTGAAGAAAGCAGGTAAAAAAACTTTAACACTGATGCTTGCAGTACTCCTTTGTATGGGAAACTTCGGCATGTCGATTCATGCATTTGCAAGCGAATCTGCCGATATGACCACTGTGTCAAGCATTGTATCATCAGATTCAGCTGATACAGGGGCAACAGATGAAACGACGGCGACAGGCAGCGGAGAAGAACTGCTTAACTATTATGCAAACAGCAATGAACAAACATTCACCTCTGCTGCGGGACAGGTTACTTTCCGCGAGATCAAAGATACAGATAACCTTAGGATTGAAGGACTGAGACAGAAACCAGATGATTTGATCTCGGCGGGAGAAGAGAAAATCGATGGAGAGGAAATTGTTAATGCCATTATTCTTCTGGATGCAAAGTCTTTGCTGGAAAGAGGCTATGAAGCTTCGGAAATTCCGCAAAGCTTCTGGGCAGGTGTTATTGAAGACAGTCTGAACCGGAAACAGGACAAACTGGCAGAC
>CAKQVC010000231.1 GCA_934277655.1 uncultured Clostridia bacterium | reverse complement strand
ACTCTTGAGTTCTACATAAGCATCTCCTCTTCCTTCTGCTTCCAGAAAGGCTTTCGTTACGTCATCAGAAGGGAAAATGGAAGTTGTTGCACCAAGTTCTGTACCCATGTTGGTAATAGTTGCTCTTTCCGGTACGGATAAGGTTTTGATGCCTTCGCCGCCCCATTCAATGACAGCGCCCACACCACCCTTTACGGAGAGGATTCTTAAAATCTCCAGGCTGACATCCTTGGCAGTCACGAAATCCCGCAGCTTACCGGTCAGGTTTACCTTATACATTTTGGGCATGGTAATATAGTATGCACCGCCGCCCATGGCAACTGCTACATCAAGGCCGCCCGCTCCCATCGCCAGCATACCGATGCCGCCTCCGGTCGGAGTATGGCTGTCGGATCCGATCAATGTCTTGCCCGGTTTTCCGAAACGTTCCAGATGTACCTGATGGCAGATGCCGTTTCCGGGTCTGCTGAAGTACAGTCCGTGTTTTTTCGCCATGGACTGAATAAATCTGTGGTCATCGGCATTTTCAAAGCCGGACTGCAGTGTGTTGTGATCTATGTAAGCCACGGAAAGTTCTGTCTTGACTCTCGGCACGCCCATGGTTTCAAATTCCAGATATGCCATGGTTCCTGTCGCATCCTGCGTCAATGTCTGGTCGATGCGCAGTGCAATTTCGCTGCCCGGCGTCATCTCTCCGCTGACTAAGTGTTCTTTGATAATTTTCTGTGCAATTGTAAGTCCCATAAATTATTCATCTCCCTGCATAATACTTTCATAAGCGTGTACCACATGTGTCAGCATCAGGCCTTCGACCTTTGCCGCATCTCGATTGCAAATGGCTTCAAAAATGTCTTTATGCTCCTCTACGGAATGCATGATTCTGCCTTCATGACATAAGGAAGCCTGTCTGTATTTCATTAATTTATGATGAATCGGCGAAAGGATTGCCTTAAAGATTGTGCTGCCACATTCATCATAAATAATGTCATGAAATTCTGTATCTAAATCTCTGACCTTATCTGCATTGTCCTTACCTGCATAAAACTCCTGCTGGTCAAGAACATCACGGAGCGCTTCGATACCTTTGTCGCTGATGTTTTGCGCAGCCATCACGGTTGCGATTACTTCCAGTTTGCGCTTCACAACAAACATATCTTCTACATCTTTTCCAGTAATTCCTAGTACAACAGTTCCTGCCGGCGAATCGCCGATCAGAAGATCATTCTGTAATCTTGCCAGCGCTTCGCGGATCGGGGTTCTGCTGACACCCAGTTCCTCTGAAAGCTTGCTTTCGCTGATGATCTCGCCTTTTTCATAAACACCGTTTAAGATATTGCTTTCGATTCTCTCATATACCTGATTTGCCAAAGAGATCGTCTTATAATCAATCATGTTTTCGTTCCTTTCTGTTTTCGCATTCTCATGCTTTTTCTGATATAGCAGTTGTATGAGGGATGCTCCACATTGAAATTTCCGGGTTTGTGCCAGTTGTTTTTATTTCAGCCCCTGTGCCCGAAGCTGCTGGATCTTTTCTTCCATTTCGCCAGTTGAAAGGCTGGTCGTTCTGCCGTCTGCATACATTTCATCGACCCATTCTTTCAGTGCTTTTACCAACTCATCATCCTTCGTCATCTTGTCGCTGCCGGTCAGACGATAATGTTCATTTATCCAGTAAGCAATGCCTGCCAGACCGGAAGTTTTGCTGACGGATACGCCCGGCGCACGATTGAGGATCTTCGTTGTATTAAAGATATTATAAATTTCTTCGTCTTTCATCAGACCGTCTGCATGGATTCCTGCCTTCGTCACGTTGAAGTTTTCTCCGACAAACGGCGTCATCGGCGGAATATCGTATCCCATTTCATTTTTAAAGTATTCTGCGATTTCTGTGATTACTGTCGGATCCATGCCATCCAGAGATCCTTTCAGTGATGCATATTCAAATACCATTGCTTCCAGCGGAATGTTACCGGTTCTCTCTCCGATTCCCAGAAGAGAACAGTTTACCGCACAAGCACCGTACAGCCATGCTGTCGTTGCATTCGCAACTGCTTTATAGAAGTCATTGTGACCATGCCATTCCAGCATTTCGCTTGGTACACCCGCATAGTGCTGAAGTCCGTAGATAATGCCGCCTACGCTGCGCGGAAGGGCTGCACCGGAGTACGGAACACCATAGCCCATCGTATCGCAGGCTCTGATCTTAACAGGAATGCCAACTTCCTCTGAAAGCTTCATGATCTCGTTGACAAATGGTACTACGAAACCATAGAAGTCTGCTCTTGTGATATCTTCCAGGTGGCAGCGTGGAACAACACCTGCATCGAAAGCATCTTTGATCGTTTCCATATAGAAGTCCACCGCCTGCCTTCTTGTCATGTTCATTTTTTTGAAAATATGGTAGTCACTGCAGGATACCAGAATCCCGGTTTCCTTGATGCCCAATTCTTTTACCATCTGGAAATCCTTTTTCTGTGCACGAATCCAGGTCGTAATCTCAGGGAATCGATAGCCAAGCTCCATACATTTATCAATCGCTTCTCTGTCTTTTTTCGTATAAATAAAGAATTCAGACTGGCGGATCAGTCCGTAGTTTCCGCCTAATCTTGAAAGCAGCTTATATAAATCAACGATCTGTTTAACTGAGTAAGGTGCCATGGACTGCTGTCCATCGCGGAAGGATGTATCCGTGATCCATACATCTTCCGGCATGTTCATAGGAACACGTCTCTGGTTAAATGCCAGCTTCGGAACTTCTTCATAATTAAACATTTCTCTGTATAAGTTGGGTTCTTCCACATCCTGCAGGCTATATTTGTAAATACTCTGCTGCAGCAGATTGGTCTTATTGGAAATCTCAAGCATGTTACTACCTCTCTTTCGAATTGGATCTCACTTGGTGCTGCCCCGGGCAGCTGATACATCTTTTATTTTTCTTTGCATATTCCCTGCATATTCGCCAGGAATCGCTTTGCTTCATTAAATCGTTTTTATAAGCTGTATACAAGTATACTTCTACTTTTTCTATCTGTCAATACTTTTTAAAAAATTGTTTTCAGAATGTTTTTCAGGCTCACATATCCGTATGAAAGAATACAGCAATTCCACATTCTTCAACGTTTTTATTCTGATAAGCACAATGTCATACTGACAAATCCATCAACAAGTTTATTTTGCAAACAACAAAAGTGTGCATAGAAATCGTCAAATTTCATTTTGCACACTTTTGTCATAAAGGTTTTTTAGGATAATTATATTTATTTTCAGGAAATGCGGGCAGGCAGAGCTTTATCTAAATTTATCTAAAATCAATTGATTTGATACCCCGGTTGCCTGTCGATGTTTTTGTTCATCCCAGATTTTAACATCATACAGGAACAAGTCTGAATAAGGAAGAACCATCTCAAAGGATGAGAAAGGAATGTTTCCTGCAGTGTCTATAGCTGTATGAAGCCCGGCTTCTTTGGCAAGTTTCAGTACTTTTTGTAAATATTCCGGATGAAGCATCGGTTCGCCTCCTGAAAAAGTCACGCCGCCTCCGGATGACTCAAAGTACTTACGCTCTTTCAGTATTTCTTTTATCAGTTCCTCTGCTGTATAGCTCTTGCCAATATATGTAACACAAAGACCTGTGACAATGGTAATTTTCACTGTCACAGGTCTTTTTCATTCAAAGTATCAGATGTAAGCCCTCAAATGCTGCCAAAGCCTTTTTCTTTTCTGCTCCCTTTTCCTTCTACCTGCTGACCTTCAGCAGTCCG
>CAKQVC010000230.1 GCA_934277655.1 uncultured Clostridia bacterium | reverse complement strand
GGTGGACTGGAGGATCACAGGCACCGGTGCAGACGAAGTAAAAGATGCAAAGGAAGATTTTGTGATCAAAGAACCGGCAGATCTTCTGGACGTGCTTTGCGAACTGAATCGATAAAAAACAGCAGCACCGGATAGGAATCCGTTTTGGAATCTGAACAGGTGCTGTTGCTATATGAATGTGGGCAAACAGCGGAAATGAATGCGGGAAAGCGTTGATTTTGAAGCATCCGCTACTATGTCCGCTGCCATGAAGAATAACAAAACAAATTGCAGATAAACGATGCTAGAGAGGAAATGCAGAAAATGCTGAAAATTTTTCACGGAAGAGAAAATCTGAATAAGGAAAAATTTCTTTTTGATCAAATTGGAAAAAGAGCGCTGCTGCTTGTACCAGATCAGTTTACGTTGGAAGCTGAGCAGGCGCTGTTCCGTCATACAGGGGCAAAGGCGCTGATCGATGTGGAAGTGCTATCAATGTCCCGGCTTGGAAACCGTCTGCTGACCGAACTTGGAGGAAGTAAGCGGACATTTATCGATAAATACGGAAGACATATGATCTTGTCAGAGATTGCTCGTGCTAATCGGGAAAGTCTGCAGGTATTTCGCGGTCTGGAAGAGAAAAATTCGTTTATTGAGATGGTAAACAACTTTATTTCTGAAATCAAACAGTATAACTGTAGTTCCGCTGATCTCAGACAGATGGAAAATCTGATGATGGCGCTCGCTGAACAGACAACGGCACAGGAGAAGGAATCAAAGGATGCTGCTGCAGGCACTGCACCTGTCACAGTTCTGGGGGAAAAGGAGACCGAACGCCACGACACATACAACGCAGCAATCGATGCACCAATCAATGCACCATTTGATGCAGCAATCGAAAGTAAAAGCTATCTTCAAAAAAAGCTGGGGGATCTTTGCCTTTTATACGAAGAATACGAAAAAAAGATCGAAGGAAAGTACACTGATTCAGAAGATTACATCGACCTTTTTATCGGAAAAATCGCGCAGTCACAGCTGATCGCAGGAAATCAGATATGGATTTACGGATTTGACAGTTTTGCGCCGAAAGCACTCAGTATTATCGGCGAGCTGATGCGATATGCAGAAGATGTCAATGTGATCCTGACCTGCGATGATGATGAGAGAGCAAGGGACAGCGAAGTTTTTCAGCTGGAACAGATCGTAACGGCGAATCTGCTGCGTAAGGCAGAGTCGCTGGGAGTCGAGTCGCAGGTATCTATGATTGCAAGAGCATATCTGGATGAAGAAAAAGCGCCGGAAATCCGGTATATTGAGCAGGAACTCTATGCGCTTCCGGCCAAGCCATACCGCAGTCCTTCTGCAAAAACGAATTCGCAGCTAAATAGTGCAGAGCAGGCCGCATGCGATAAGACACCTGCTATAACTCTGGTAACAGCAGCCAATCTGTATAACGAAGCAGAAAGCGCGGCAGCATATGTTTTGCGACTGGTGAGGGATGAAGGCTATCGGTATAGGGATATTCGTGTTATCTGCAACGATCAGGAAGTACGTGGGGCAATCCTGAAGAGGACCTTCCGTGAGTATGGCATGGAGCTGATTTCAGACAGTGAGAAGGGCATTCTGCAGAGTCCGATCGTACGCTGCATTCTGGCATTTTTTGATATCCTGAATGAAAGATATCGCACAGATCTTATCATCGGGCTTCATAAGACCGGATTGGGGGAACTGACAGCAGATGAGATCGCCGATCTGGAAAACTATGCGATCAAATACCGTATTCGCAGGACGATGTGGAAAAAGCCGTTTGCGAAGGGGCAGTTTGAGTATGGGGAAGAAGGACTTGACTATATCAATCAGCTTCGTGAAAAAGCAGTTGCTCCGCTCATACGGTTTGAAGAGATTTTTAAAGCCGAGACAAATAGTGGGTTTATACAAGGACTTTACCAGTTCCTGTATGACGATTTCGGGCTTCCGGAAAAAATCCAGAGCTTTATGGATGAACAGGAAGCAGCAGGGCGAATGGATCTTTGCGAGGAAACGGCACAGATTTGGGATAGTGTGGTAGGAATTTTAGATCAGATGGATGAGATCATCGGTGCACAAAATTTTGACGGCAGGGCGTTTTCTCAGATGCTGCAGACTGGTCTTTCGCAGGTAAAGATCAATATTCTTCCTCCGACGGATGATGGACTGCTGATGGGAACGATGCAGCGAACTCGTGTAGGAAAGATTCGTGCATTAGTCGTTGTAGGAGCGAATGAAGGCGTACTTCCGCAGGGAAAAGGCTCTGATGGGCTTTTCGGAAATGACGAAAAAGAGCTATTCAAGATGCAGGGCATGGAACTTTGCAAGACAGATCCGATCCGCATCATGGAGGAGCGGCTGGCTATCTATCGTAACCTGTCCCGGCCGTCAGAAAAACTGTGGATCAGTTTCAGCAATGCCGATGCTGAGGGAAATACAATAAAAAAATCAGCCGTTTTTTCAAAACTGACGGACATCTTTCCGGATGTTCCGGTGGAAGAAGATGTGCTTAATAGAAGCAGCAAGTTGGATCTGATCAATGATAAGACCAGTGGGCTGCGGCATCTGACTGAGGCACTGCAGGAAGCAGCGGAAAACGGAACTTTGGAAAAAACGTGGAAAGAAATGCTGCGTTGGTATCAGAAAAACAGAAAGGACACGCTAGACGGCATAAGATACGGGATTGCTTTTACAAACAAGCAGGAATCTCTGGGAAAACAGGTGGCAGGGGCATTGTATAAGAAAGATGCGGACAGAACACTTACCCTGAGTCCTTCACGGGTAGAGAAATATGCACGATGTCCGTTTTCCCATCTGATACAATATGGATTAAAACCGGAAGAACGGAGAGTATTTGAAATAGCACCCAGAGAGATCGGAGACATTTACCACGAATGTCTGAAAGAACTTACCTCTTCGCTGACCTTGCCGGGAGTGGAAGTGACGGCAGAAAACTCGCCGTGGATGACGATCACAAGGCAGGAGTGTCGTGAGATCGTGGAAAACACAGCAGCAAGAGAAACCGGCCGGTACCGAGAGGGCCTTTTTACTCTTGGAAATGAAGAAAAATATCGAGGAGAGAGAATCATCGATATTTGCGAAAAGGTCTGCTGGGCATGCGTAGAGCAGGTCCGGGCAGGCGATATTTTGTGGAGCGGGTTTGAGATCCCATTTGGCAGAGGAAAAAGGATCAAACCAATCCGGATCCAGTTGGACAATCAAACCGCATATATTGAAGGAAAAATCGACAGAGTAGACATTCTAAGAGGCGAGAAGGTCAAGATCATCGACTATAAGACAGGAAATGAAACATTCAGCAAAACAGAGGCAGAAGAGGGTTACCGTCTGCAGTTAATGCTGTATCTGACTGCCTGCCTGGGAGAAAAAGAACGAAAGCCTGCAGGGGTATTCTATTTCAACATCAGTGAACCGATGATCGATATGTCAGCAAAGGAAATCGATGGAGAGAAAATCGAGAGCGAAGTCCAAAAATCGTTTAAGCTGAATGGCGTGCTTGTTGATGATCCGAATGTTATTGAGAGCATTGCCGGAGATTTTTCGGGATACTCGGACATTATTCCTGTGCGGAATGGAAAGGAAGGAATCGTAGCAACCGGAAATGGGGGGCTTTTGTCGGAAGGTGAATTTGACAGTCTTATAGAGGCAGTGAGTAATAAGGTCCATGAAATCTGTCAGGATCTTGCGGATGGCAACATCGACATTGCACCGATGAAAACGAAGCAGCGTTCTGCCTGTACCTATTGCCAGTACAGAGGGATCTG
>CAKQVC010000229.1 GCA_934277655.1 uncultured Clostridia bacterium | reverse complement strand
AATGTATCCACCACCAACGTTACCAAACAGGGAGAACCATCTCTTTAATGCAGCAAGAGTTGCAGCAAAAGTTACAGAAGCTCCTAGAATTCCTGTCGCATATGGTGTAAAATAGTAGAGGGACAGTGTGAAGACATAATTGCAGAATGTAACGAAGCCAATAATCCAAACTGCAGGAAGTTTGAGCACTTCCCCTATTCCTCTAAAGGAAATTCTTTCACTCTCTTCTATTTTATCATCTTTTACTGTCAGGAATGCTAACACGCCCATTAAAATTGTAAGTACAGAATAGAAAATGATAACATATGTCATACCTTTTACTTGATCGTCCATCTGACCTGCGCCGACTCTGAAGGCAACAACCGCAGCCATTGCCATCAATGCGGCACCGATACCCCGGCCACCTTCAAAGAAACCGAATGCCTTGCCCTGGTCACCGGAACCGGAAAGAATACGAACAGCTTTTACGCAAGCCGGCCAGAAAGCAAACAGAGAACTGATTCCCCAAAATGCATATAAGCAGACCAGTGCCGGGAAGTTCAGCGGAAGCAGATGAACGAATCCGCCAAGACCGGTTCCAATTAAGGATACTGTCAAAATAGTTCTAGTGGAAAAACGGTCAGCAACGACACCACCGAATAAGTAAGAAATCATTCCGAAAACACCCAGTACACTGCCGAAAACCCCCATCTGTGTATTGGTAAGATGATAAGTTTCCAGATATACATCGTAGTAGTCGAAACGGAAGTAAGGTAATCCATAGATAATCGCACCGCCAAATGCGACGATCAGGATTGCCAGAAAGTTCTTGGACATTTTTTCGCCCAAACCAATCTTTGCAAGTAACTTGTTCATGATTTGTCTCCTTTTCTTGTAAAATCACTTTATTAAAATAATTTATATACCTCGGAAAATTTTTCCCGCAAGTAATCTATATAGTCAGAGGAAGCAAGCGGCTTACCGCAAGCCTTTTCGATAAGTTCATTACTGGAGTACAGTGATCCATGGCAATAAATATTTTGCGAAAGCCAGTTATGTATCTTCTCAAACTGCCCTGTTGCCATCAGCTTGTTTATATCTCCGATCTGCTCATTCATAGCCGCACCCAGTTGCGCCGCAGTGATATTGGCGAAAAAATAGGAAGGAAAGTATCCGACATATCCTGCAGCCCAGTGGATATCCTGAAGGACTCCTTCTTCATCATTTTGAGGGGAAATGCCGAGGGATTCTTCATATTTTCTTTTCCAGACTTCTGGCAGATCGCATACCTTGATGGTGCCGCCGATGATTTCTTTTTCCAGCTCATATCGAATGATGATATGCAGGAGATAAGTTAATTCATCTGCTTCCAGACGAATCAGGGATGGATGTGCATAATTTACGGATTCATAGATTTCCTGTGGCGTGTAGACGCTTAATTCCGGAACAAGCTCTACCAGCGGCTGATAGATATATTGCCAAAATCCTTTGCTACGTCCGATGATATTTTCATAAAATCTGCCGACTGCCTCTTCCATTGCGAAGGACGGAACTTCTGCCAGGAGTGTCCGAAGAAGCTCTTTACTGATAGACTGCTGGTAGATTCCACGGCCACCGCAGTGCAAAATATTGAAGATTCCTCCCCAGAAGTCATTTTCTGCAAAGGTATTGACAACTCGTACATCATCCGGCGAACTTGCCAAAATCGTTGGATGGGATCCAATATCAATTCTCCCGCTGTCAAAGCGGAAGCCGATTTTTTTTAATATCATGTTCCAGACAGCCTCCTGCTTTTCACAGTTGACCGGACCGATATCAATCTGTTTCGGTGCTTCCCCTGCCCTGTTTTTTTCTTCAATCTGACCTAAAAGTGTAATTAAAACAGGCTTGATTTCAGAAACCATCGCATCAATCGTATCAACCGTCAGACCTTCTACATAAGATTCCAAAAGTGCATCATATGGATTTTTTTGGTATTCCCAGTATTCTGCAAACTGGCGGAATGTTTGGAAGATACTTTCAAGATACGGCAGGAACTGATGAAAATCCTTGTTTTTCTTCGATTCCGCCCAGATCTGCTCGGATACTGCGATTAGCTCAATATACTGTTGGTACTCGTTTTCCGGGATTTTTCGTACGTTTTCCGAACTGACTACCAGCTTTTTTATCATCGCTTTTGTTACAAGATCATTTTTCCGGCTATTCTTAAAATATTCCACAAGCTTCTGGAATTTAGGATCGGCCAGTAGCTTATACTGTTCGCCTGCCAGAAAAGACATGACTTTGCTTCGGTAGCCGATTGCATTCTTTGGCATATACGTAATTTTATCCCAGTAAACAAGAGCATTTGTTGTGTATTTTAAGTATTCAATTTTTTCAATCATAGACTTCAGTTCTGCAAGTCTTGTTTCGTAATTCATTGCTCTTCCTCTTCTCGGTTGTATTTCTTAAATAATGTGATCATTACCAGGGCTGCAAGGAAATATAATACTGCTGCGATATAATAAGCAGTGCGGTAGCCTTCCTGCGTAACGAAGAGAATTTTCCCAGTGAAATTCCCGCTGATAATGCTGACAATGCCAGCCATAAAATTGACAACTGAAGTAAAAGCCGGTCTGAGATCCTTAGGTGCAATCATCATGGAAAGCGAGCTTTCTGCAGGACTTCCCAGGTTTGCAAGGCCTGCCCGCATAAACAGCCCCAATCCAACCATTGGGATCATTGCCTTACCGAAATGGTCTCCATTAGCAATAATCAGCATGAACGGAACAGAGAGCAACACGGTAAAGCAAATGGTTCCCACTGTTCCAAGTTTCTTCACTGCATATGGCGTAAAGAGCATGAAAATGACAATTGCTACATAGGAAATGGATACCAGTAAAGATGATGTTGCTTTATCAATGTGCAGATTCCGGTTGAGGAAAACTGTATAATAGGATGTAAACAGTCCCATAGCAAAGGAAATCAGTGCCCAGTATAGTAAGTACATCAAAGCATCTTTTCGGAACAATACTGTGATGATATCATGAGCTTTTTCTTTGAAGCTTTGTTTAGCATCCTGTCTGCTATCTGTTGCTGTAAAGTCTTCTCTTTCTTCTTTAATAAAGAAAATCGGAATCATGGAAAGCATGGTCACAATTCCTGTGATGATCAGTATATCTCGGTTTCCGTCAAGATAAGCAGCCTTCGTGCTTCCAGTTACATCTGTAATATATTCGGTCAGTTCTCTTGCCTTTTCATAGGTAACACCTGCATGTGCTGAGAACAGTTTGACCGTTGCTGCCCCTCCCAGAAAGGTTGTCAGAAAATAGCCGACATATCCCATGTAATAGGTTCTTGTATACCAATCTATGCTCTTACTTCCTGCACTACTAGTATAGGCTGCAACATAAGGAGCCAGCATGATGAAATGCAGCTGCACACCTGTCAAAGCCAGAAGCGTTGACAGATAAAATACTGCTTCGGATTTTATATAAACCACGCAGAAAAAAGCAGCGGAAGTCGCAGCAGCACAGAAAAACAGAAGTTTTTTGTAACCGCTCTTCGGGACTAATAACAGCAGCAACGCACTTAAAAAGGTCGCATAGCCGTAAAAGGCCCAAAAGGAAGTTGCTACGTTCAAAGATACTTCCTGCAGATAGTTGACGTAAGTATCATACAAGATGCCGCTTGCCAGATTGTTGATAACATAACTGACGATAAACAAAAGCAGATTCCGTTTATGTCTTTGCTGTATCGAAGGAATAGTTTCCATAATAACGATTGTCTCCTGTCTATTTTTAAATTCTTTACCTATATTTGATGATTCGATCGGAACTTCTACTTCAGATTATATTGAGTAAAGAACGGGTGGAGTGTAT
>CAKQVC010000228.1 GCA_934277655.1 uncultured Clostridia bacterium | reverse complement strand
ACTTAGAACATTTGTGTTGACAGGCGGTAAGTGGATGGGGTATGTTTGATATATAAATAACGGAATGAAAATGAATTCCCGAGGAGAGGATGGAATGGAAAGCGATCCGCATTTATGGGAATTTATGATGTACTGAAAAAAGAACATAAAAACTTGCAAAATGTTTGTCCCCAAACAGCGATTTTGCGGGTTATAGTATATAGAAGGGTAAAGTTATGGAGATAAAAAAGAAGGGATAGGGGGATAAAAGCTATGGAAAAGAAGAATTTACAACGGGCTAAAATAAGTGTGCTGGCTTTTGAAAGTATATATTTTCTGACTTTCGGTTTGTTTGCATGCACCTCGTTGCGTCAAATGGAATATAGAACGATGTTGTTGGTTACGCTTTCCTGCGTTTCAATGATACTCCTTATTTATTTTTATAAGAAAGCGAGAAAAGCTGGTGAACAAACTTTAAACGGACAAATTATCCTTTTAGGAGTATTAACCGTGATTGTTTTTATACGTGCGTTCCAATGAGAATTAAGTATACGCAAGCTTCATAATTTTGTGTGGAGCTTGCGTTAACAATATCCGCTGCTGTGGGAAAAAGATCAGCCCAGTGCAGGCGAGGAGGACTCTGATGTGTAAAACAGAAAAAACTTTCAAATTAAAAATAGCAGTCATACTACCCATCTTATGTTTAGCCCTAGCTCTTTTTGCAACCGGTTGCGGGCAAGATCGAAATGAAGAGATGAAGGTTCATCAGGAAGCGGAAACTGCAGCCAAAGACCTTATGCGTCAACAAATTCAAAAGAAACCATTCTGTACTGCCATAACTAATTACACTCCGGAAACGTTCACGTTTTGCCGTGAAGTGAAAGATCAGGATGATAATACACTATATGAAGTTAAAGGGACTTATCGCTGTACTTTCGGATGCGATACGAACAAGAGCTTTTTAGAGGTAGAAATGAAACAGAATTTCATGATGCGAAAGTCTGAAAACGATACTTGGGAAAATGTGTCTGATCAAGAAATAACCATTCTGAAAAGCAGTGCAGAAGAAAACAGCGATGCCGTAAAACAATTAGAGGAGAGCAAGTACACAGCATTTCTGAGCAGACATGATGCTTCAGGGAAAACCTTGCAGCAGATAGCGCAGACACTCCTTTATGATTTTATGTTGCAGCTGTCAGATCAAACGGAGGAGAAAAAGACCTTTATCCCTGCAGCAATACATGATCAGGTGGATGAATTATATCGTGTAAATGATTTTTCTAAGCTGAACGGAGATTATGGAGATGCGAAAAATATTTGGGAAAGCACGGGCGGAATTTATGGAAATTACGTCGGATATATTGAGGGATTGGGATATGAAGGTCCTCTGTTTTCTAAGGATTGGGATAAGATCAAGGAACATCGTTTAAACCAGGCGAATGTTCTGATTGTTGAGAAAGAGGATGGCTACTATCTTGAATGGAAACTTTAAGATTATGTCGCAAAATATTTATTACAAAAATGGATAAAACAGAGAAAAAATGACCACTTAGAACAAAAAACGACCACTTAGAACATTTGTGTTGACAGGCGGTAAGTGGATGGGGTATGTTTGATATATAAATAACGGAATGAAAATGAATTTCCGAGGAGGGGATGGAATGGAAAGCAATCCGCATTTATGGAAATTTGTGATGTACTGAAAAAAGAACATAAAAACTTGCAAAATGTTTGTCCCCAAACGACGATTTTGCGGGTTATAGTATATAGAAGGGTAAAACAGAAAATCTGACGAAAGATTGCAAGGAATCTTAATGCAAGCGTGCAGCATAACTTCTGGAAAAGGGGATACAGACAATGAAAAAAACACATATTGCGATCACAACCGTGGCAGTGATAATCGTAATTTTGATCATCGCTGCGGGATATATCGATCATGATTTCAAGACTTATCATGAACTGAATACAAAGAAAAACATTCTTTCAGACATTTCAGATAACGGAAAGATCATAGAGCTATATGAACAGCCGGACTACTTTATCGTGATGAGTGTTGCTCCCGAAAAGCCTCGAAACATAAAGCTGCAATATTTTGAGAGAAAAATCCTGTGGTATTATAGGACCAGTTTCACATCACCTGTTTATGACCAGGATAGTTTCTACAAAGATGTCAGCTGGCAGTATGGAACGAAAAACGGGCTGGGAATGTATTTGGTCGTGCAGTATGGAATTTTAGAGAAACCGGAAGCGTTTGTAAAGGTTACTTATGATGATGACACTGAGAAAACGATCAAACCTGATAAAGACGGATATTTCTTCAAGGTTGAAGAGCTGTCAGCAAAGTCGTTTCGCTATTCTCCGGAGACCTATGTAAAATGGGCGAAAGCATATGATGAAAAAGGGAAACTGTTAGAAACACAAATGCATTGGACCGACAACAGGGGTGCGATCAATAGCAAAGGGATTTCTGAATCTGTTCATCAGCTTTTAAGACAGGACAACAAAGGATTACAGACAAAGCAAGGGGATGAGACAATGATTGCTAATGATGATGCAATGGGAAAAGTCTCAGGTATTGAAATAAGTAAAACGTACTTTAATTTTAAGTACGACTCCTATAAAACGAGTGATCTTCATTATGCGGATCCAAAAACGTCTGCATGGAATGCAGTAAAAAAACAGGTTTGGGAAGAGCAGATTGCTGAAAGCAAGGGGATACTTCCAACGAAATCAGATATTGAGCAATATGTCAGAGAGACGAAGCAAGCGTATGAAGAAACGGCAGAAGGCAGAAATCTTCTTCAATCCTATTGTGATGGGATGGGTCTGACCGAGGAAGAATATTGGGAGTTTCATGAATTATATGAAGCCCCGCTGGCACTGATCCGTGGAAATGTTAGGGCATATCTTGAGGAAAATCATATGACAATGCCTGACGTGGAACAGATTGATGCAGAAATCTTAGATCAGGAATATTTTGAAAGCTTGCAGAAAGAGAAAGAAGAGCAGAAGCAGAGAGTAAAGAAATATTACAGGCTATCGAACGGAAAGCAGCAGAAGAAGCAAGCTAGAAAATATAAGGGGGCATGGATTTAATGAGCAAGTGCAGTGTTGGATGCGGGAAGATTAAAATTTTCCTGCTAGTTGGCCTGGTATGTTTCGTAATGGCGGGTTGCAGCGGACAAAAAGCGAGTTTGGATTTTGAAGTGCAGCCGGTAGACTATCAGTTGGATTTAGGTAAAGGGGAAACAGCAAATCTATGTTACGCCAATGAAAAGAAAGATATTTTCGCTGTAGGTATAAGAAATGAGGCTGTCGAAGGACCGTTAACTGACACGAAACGTATTCAGGTATACGACATGGAAAAAGAGCACGTGACAGAAACGTATCCGGTACAGGGAAACTGCTATGTGACGCAAGCGGTGCCGTACCAAGAGGGAATTGTTTTCGTTCAGTATGAAAATGCGCTGGTTGACACTGAATGGAGCATTATTTACGCAGACAAAGAAGGTCAAGCGTGCTTGGATCGTGGCAGATGCGACAGCTATGAAAGCATTCCGGGCATAGGACTTCTAGGAGAAACTGTAGTTTACACCTATGAAAATACAGGTGAATCCTACACCTGGGGAGTGAAAAAACTCTCTGACATGACTGCTCAAAACTTATTCAGCGAACATGGCGGGAAATGCTATACGCCTCTTTACACCAATGGAGAAAAATATTGCTTTTTAATTGGCAGAGAGAATTCGGAATTTGCAACAATGATCGTCGGAGACTTAAATGGAGAGGCGTTTCGGCATGATTTAACACAAAGAGTTGATTCTTTTGGGATAACGAAAGATTATGCGGTTTGTTCTGTCAGCGATGGCAGAGAT
>CAKQVC010000227.1 GCA_934277655.1 uncultured Clostridia bacterium | reverse complement strand
ACTGTAAAGTGGGAGATTTTGTTGAAATCAAGAATTCCACTTTCGGAGATGGTTCAAAAGCATCGCATCTTACGTATATCGGAGATTCTGATGTGGGGAAAGATGTTAATTTAGGGTGCGGTGTAGTTTTTGTCAACTATGACGGCACGAAAAAGTATCGCTCGACGGTGGGAGACGGTGCATTTATCGGATGCAACAGTAATCTGGTATCGCCAGTTGAGGTGGGAGACGGCGCCTATGTGGCGGCGGGAAGCACCGTTACCGAAAATGTGGAGGCAGACAGCCTTTATATTGCACGGGCGAGAGGACAAAAGAAACAGGGATGGGTTTCAACAAAAGGGATTTTGAAGAAAAAGAAGTAATTTTAAAATCAAAAGTACACAAAGAGAAAGAAGAGGTAACAAAAAGTGAGAAGCGGAGTATTTTCTGACTACAAAATTTTCACAGGTAATTCCCACCCACAGCTTGCGGAAGAAATCGCAGGAATTATGGGTAAACCGTTGGGAAGAGCGACAGTGACTAAGTTCAGCGACGGAGAAGTTTCTGTAAACATCTGGGAGAGCGTAAGAGGTCTGGACGTTTACATTATCCAATCTACCTGCAATCCGGTTAATGATAACCTGATGGAACTGCTGATCATGATCGACGCTATGAAGAGAGCGTCTGCAGGCAGAATCAATGCTGTTATTCCTTATTACGGATATGCTCGACAGGACAGAAAAGCCAAAGCAAGAGATCCTATCACAGCGAAGCTGGTAGCTGATCTGATTATGGCAGCCGGTGCAGACAGAGTTTTGACCATGGATCTTCACGCAAACCAGATTCAGGGATATTTCGACATTCCGGTGGATCATCTGATCGGTATGCCGATCATCGCTAAATATTTTAAGGAAAAGAATCTGGAAGATCTGGTTATCGTTTCTCCTGATCACGGAAGTGTAACCCGTGCAAGAAATATGGCTGAACTGCTCAACTGCCCGATCGCCATCATCGATAAGAGAAGACCGGAACCGAACAAGAGCGAGATCATGAACATTATCGGTAATATTGAAGGCAAAAACTGCATTATCCTTGACGATATGATTGATACTGCAGGAACCATCTGCAATGCAGCAAATGCGATCAAAGATCTTGGTGCCAAGGCTGTGTATGCTGCTGCAACACATCCGGTACTTTCCGGCCCGGCTGTTGAGAGATTGGATAAGTCAGCCATCGAAGAACTGGTACTCTTAAATACCGTTCCTCTGGCAGATGAAAAGAAGCTGGATAAGATGACATTCCTGTCTGTAGCCCCTCTGTTTGCAGAAGCTATGACAAGAGTATTTACAAACGGATCAATCAGTGTATTATTTGATTAAAATTAAAATAGAAACAAAAAAAAGAAAGGCTGAATTAACATGTACATAATCGCAGGGCTGGGAAATCCGGGTAAAAAATACGAGAATACTCGTCATAATATGGGGTTTATTGCCATAGACCTGCTGGCAGAAGAATTCGGCATCAAGGTTGATAAAATTAAATTTAAAGCTCTGGTCGGCGAGGGACGGATCGCCGGCCAGAAAGTTGTACTCGTCAAGCCTCAGACATATATGAACCTGAGCGGGCAGTCAGTTATGGAAATCATGAATTTCTATAAAGAAGACATCGAAAATCTGATTGTCATTTATGACGATATTGATATTCCGACCGGCACCATCCGCCTTCGCAAAAAAGGCAGTGCAGGAACACATAACGGGATGCGGAATATTGTCTACCTGCTGAAAGACGATGGCTTCCCGAGGATCCGTGTGGGGATCGGAACTGAAAAGAAGGTAGATCTGATCAACTATGTTACAGGTGGAGTGTCTAAAGACGAAAAAGAACTGCTGGAGGATGCATTGACCCGTGCGTCCAAAGCTGCAGCTTGTATTGTAGAAAAAGGCATAGAAAAGGCCATGAATGAGTACAATATAAAAGCGAAGAAAGAAAAGAAAAAATCCTCCGAAGAGACAGCAGAAAAGGAAAAATAGCATGATAAATATAGCGGGAATATCCGAAAGCCGCGTTGCACCGGTTGCTGCTTATCTGTCACAGAAAAAGGATCAAAGTATTATAATTGTTTCTACCGATCTGAGGGCGAAACGATTAGCTTCTGATCTTTCTTTTTTTGTAAAGGATAAAGCAATTTATGTGCTTCCGTCGGATGAACATTTTTTTATGAAATATGCGGCGAAAAATCATGATCAGTTAATTGAACGATTAAAAGCACTCAAGGCTCTGCGCAGCGGACAACCGGCTATTGTCATTGCGCCTGTTTCTGCTGCCATAAAAAAAATACCACCTCACGCCAGTTATGAGCAGAATTCCATACGGTTGACATTGGGAGAAGATGTCGATCTCGATGACCTGAAGGAAAGATTCGTAAAGCTTGGATATGAGAGGATGGAAATTGTAGAAAGTAGAGGGCAGTTCAGCATCCGAGGCGGAATTGCAGATATTTTTACTCCTGACGGTGAGTATCCTTATAGAATCGAATTTTTTGGCACGGAAATAGATTCAATCAGAACCTTTGATGCAGGTACGCAGCGATCCGTGGAAAATCTGAAAGGTGCAGAAATTTATCCGGCGGAGCAGATGCTGCCCCAGAAGGACGTTTTTGAGAATGCCCTGAAAAAAATCCACAAAGCATATACGTCTGCAGCAACTTCCATGGCAAAAAAAAGTGAAGAAACTGCAGCTAAGATCAGAAAAACAGGAGAAGAACTCTGCGAATATATAGAGCAGGTTTCTAATCTGCAGTTCCTCGAAAACTATATTCCGTACTTCTATGAAAAAACAGAGTATCTGTGGGATTACATGGAAGATGGACAGATTATGGTGGATGACCCGGATCGGATTGGCGAAGTCATGGAGCTGCGCGACTCTGAAATGAAAGAAGACTTTAAAGTCATGCTGGAGCGAGGAGAGGTCATTCCAAAAGATGCTGCGGCGCTTTCTACTATCCAGGACTTTTATAAGGTTTATGAAAAAAAGAATACTGCTGTTTTTACACCGTTTCCGAAACGTGTAGCAGGAGTATCAGAGTTCGATCAGATGCATAATCTCCAGAGCCGGCAGGTACTGGCGTTCAACGGTAAAATGAACGTTCTGGAATCAGAACTGAAAACTTATATAAAAAAAGGTTATCAGGTCAGCCTGGTCTGTGCTTCAGAGGCACGGATGGAAAACCTAAAAGAATTTGTGAGCCGGATCGGGCTGGAAGAAAAAATTCATTTTGAGGAAGGAACGCTGACAAGCGGCATTGATTTCCCGACGGAGAAGATCTGCTACATCAGCGAAAGCGATATTTTTACCAGCCACAAGGCGAAAAAAAGAAAAAAATATAAAGACAAAGGTCAGAAGATCCAATCATTTGCGGATATGCGTGCGGGGGATTACGTTGTCCACGAAAATCACGGTATCGGTAAATTTATCGGTATTGAGCAGCTTAATGTCCAGGGTGACAAAAAGGACTATATTAAAATAAAGTATGCAGGAAATGACATGTTGTATGTACCGGTTGAACAGATGGACATGGTGCAGAAATACATCGGAGCAGATGGCAATGCTCCGAAGATGAACAAGCTTACCGGCGGCGAGTGGAAGGTCACGAAAGCGAAAGCAAAAGCAGCGATCGCCGTTATGGCAAAGGATCTGATCGATCTTTATGCACAACGCCAGATGTCTCCTGGATACAGTTTCGGACCGGACACAGTATGGCAGAAAGAATTTGAAGATGCTTTCCCATATCAGGAAACGGACGATCAGCTGAAAGCAACAGAAGAAATTAAAGCAGATATGGAAAAACCGTTTGCAATGGACCGTCTGCTCTGCGGGGATGTTGGATTCGGCAA
>CAKQVC010000226.1 GCA_934277655.1 uncultured Clostridia bacterium | reverse complement strand
TTTTTCGAGAAAAGAAAGTGGAACGATAAGCGGGATCGAACCGCTGACCTCATGACTGCCAGAGTTGCGTCCATTTGCTCCCGGCAGAATGAACAAAAAATTCAGGCAAAAAAGATGCGTATTTACGAGCAAATTCATGCTGCGTGAATACGCATTTTCTCTATTTTCCAGCCTGTTTCCATATGGGGCAAAATCACACGGGGTTTTTCTTGGAAAACTCCTGTATTTGCAAGGCTTTTCGGTGCTGCCGCGCGAACGAAATTCGGGATCTCGTTGTATCAAAGATACCACACTTGCGTGGATAAATCCAGTGAACTCGTAGTTTAATCAACACGGATAAAGCATGGGAACTTGTGCAGCGGTGCGCATGGAGAATACTTGTGATTTCGGCAATGCGGCGCGTGGACGTTCTATGGGATTTTGAAAACAGGCTGTCCCAGAAAGCAGCAGAGTGAAGCGGCATAAAAGCTGGGATTTCAAAAAAGATGGGCATGACAGCATCCATCATTTTTAACGAAACGATGATTGATGAAATGAGCGATGCGTGATACTGTGCAGAAGCAGCAAGCCAAGAGCAGGAACGTTGATAACGTTTATGCCCCACATATTATGTGCGATCAAGTGATTCTAGGGGCGGTGCTTCTGGCAAGCGAAGCGCAGTTTTTGCATTCACGAAAACTATTTGAAATGCAGAACTGGTATCTCTTTACCCTGCTTGCCACCTCATGCTTTCTCTACTTCCGCAAGTCATCTACTTTTATCAATGGGTACGCCTAGTCCGAATACACAGCTTCTCAAATTTTAAATTAGATATGTACTTTTTTCTAAAATCGTGTATATTTAATTACAGGACTGTGCTATACTAAAATAGCAAAGGAAGGAGCGGTGAGCAATGGACCTAAAACGAATTTGCGTAGGTAATTTCAAGTCGCTGTATGATGCCTCGTTTGAACCCGGAAAGATCAATGTGTTCATTGGAGCAAACGGCTCAGGCAAATCAACTGTGTTGGAAGCTGTCGGTCTTTTGAGCGCGGCAATGACTGACCGCGTGGATGCTGCAAGCTTGCAGCGTCGAGGCGTTAGACTTAGTGTGCCTACACTTTATAAATCAAACTTCAAAGATATTAAGCGCAGGAACCCGACAATCAACTTATCATTGGAGTGGAATGACAATGATGTGGCACATGATTTTCGGTACGATGTTCATCTGACTACTCCAACGGATACTGATTATTGGAAGTATCATTCAGAGGCGTTTTTTCAAGATGGCGCTCAAAAATGGGGACGCAGCAACGCTTCCCGACAGCAGAGCAATAACTACATCGGCTTTTTCCTGATTGACGATGACAAGGATCTGGAGAATGGTCGAAAGATTGCGCGAGCGCTGTCTAATTACGGAATTTTTCAGCCGAACACTATGACCCTTCGAGGAACAATTCCCGATCCCAGCCAGTCTGCACCGTTGGGACTGAACGGAGGGCGGCTTGCAGAATCCATCAAGGAATTGTTGTCTACGGTGGACGATGATGTCATGTTTGGCGACATCTTTATGGATGATGTTCTTGACATGATTGATTGGGCATCCAGCATTTCTGTTAATGCCCCCAAAAAGAATAATATCAACGCTAATATTCCAACCACACGGCAGGTCATCGAGTTTGCAGACCGATACATGAAGGATTCTGCGCAATTCACCGGATATGATGCCAGCGAAGGCGCTTTGTATGTCCTCTTTATGCTGACGCTTGCCATGCACCCGCAAGGACCTGCAATTTTTGCCGTAGACAGCTTTGACCATGCCCTAAATCCACATTTAGCAAAGAAGATGACCGAAGTGTTTTGTCAGGAGATTATTAAAAATGGGAAAACCGCTTTCCTGACAACACACAGTCCGTTAGTCCTGGACGGTCTGGATATTACAAATGACGATATTCGGTTGTTTGCTGTTGACCGTAATTCCAAAGGACATTCTCAAATCACAAGAATAACTGTTTCACCGGAACTTCTTGCAGAGGGTCAATCTTTGTCACGGCTATGGATCAATGGCAGGCTCGGAGGTGTACCCACGCTCTTATGAAAACGATTGGGATTGTATGTGAGGGACCAACTGACCATATTGTTATCAAAAGCGTTATTGATAAGCTGACCGGTGAGGAAAACCGATATTATAAGCTCCAGCCAGAAGAAACACTGACAGGAAAAAACGGGAACGGCTGGAAGGGTGTTTTGAAATGGTGTCGAGATAATTGGGATATACGAAAAAAGCTGATGCGCGAAATTCAGCCTAAAATTGATTTTCTTGTTATTCAAATGGATGGAGATGTGTCACGAAAAGAAAAGTCTGCCCATTGTGGATGCACAACCTCTGCTGATTGCAGCCTCAGAGGTACAGTCGATCCGCTGGACTGTGATAAGACATCAGAGGGACGAGCTGCCTGCCCGATTCAGCTTCCGTGCTTGGATCATGGCGAACCGATCAGCGGGTACATAAACCATCTGACGCATCTTATCAGCGGCGGAAAGGCATACCGTGAAGATGTCTGTATTGTCATTCCATGTGACAGTATTGAAGCGTGGATCGTAGCGGCTTTTGATAAAAGCAGCAATTCCGAAACGATAGAAAATCCTTGGGAAAGTGTTATTTCCAGAAAGAAAACCTACCACGATATTCGGGTTAGAGGTTCAAGTAAAAATCTGCGAAATTTTGCTGAGTTTGCGGGGGTCGTCTGTGAAAATTGGTCAGATGTCACTCGGATATGTGAAAGTGCACGTAATTTTGAACGTGATATTCGGCAGCTGATTGTACCAGCATAAAAGGTAATGAGAGTGCCTTTTTCGAGGCACTCTCAATTTTTGTTTTTACAGCAGATTCTATTTAACAATTACAGATTCAGAATTATCGTGTCAATATAGGCAGCGTATATTCGCTGATGCCATCACCGCTTGTCATACGTCAAGCTTATTTAATGTCACGATTTTCCATGTGGTAAGGCGCATCACAAGACCGCCACCTCAATTTTTTAGTCGGGACAGCGGTTCTGTTATAGATTGTTCGCTTTTTTCGCGCGTTCCAGAATTCCACGCAGAATTTGAACGCCTTTTTCCGTGTAGTCCTCTTCTTTGCTGCCGTTGCTTTTCAGAATCCGCTCAATGGCCTGTGCGGGATCCAACGAATGACACGGATAAGGTTATCAATTTCATTCAGCCAGAAGCCTTTCGGAAAATGTATATCCGCTAGACCAAGAACAACAGCAAGGACAGCTTTATCATCGCCCAGATCATGCGCTTCGGTCAGTTTTCCGCCACCAGTCTCTCAGAAGAAGTCATCGTGGCTATGCGGCAGTTCAGACGCTATCGTCTGGTATTGGTAGATTCCTGCGGAGACTGCAAATGCCGGATCATTGCGCTGCTGGATCAGGTGTTCCCAAGTATGACAATCTGTTTTAGGATACATTTGGTGTCACCTCGAAAGACCTGCTAAGAAAAGTCAAGTAGAAATTTCAAAGTAATTTGCTGCGCAAAAAGGCTGCACAAAACCAAGCCGCTTCGCGTCTCAAATTTGAAACGGCAGCCAGCCAAGACTGTATGACAAGATTAGACTTGATCTAACGCTTCCAAATAGGCTTTTACGGTGGCGTAGTAGATCCGCAGAAACTTGTTGGCGGAGGCCATCATGTAGACGCGGTAGGGCTTGCCATCGGCGCGCTTCTTGTCCATGAACTGGTAGACCGGCTCATCCAGTGGTGCACGCTGTAAATAGACGCTCATGACAAGGAACAGCGTCCGTCGTAGAGATGATGCACCTATTTTGCTCATGCCTTTGTGTCTACCGGTTACATCGCCGGAATCGTTTGGAGGAGCATCCAGTCCAGCGTAGGCC
>CAKQVC010000225.1 GCA_934277655.1 uncultured Clostridia bacterium | reverse complement strand
AAAATGGCAAAACAGAAATTTGAAAGAACGAAACCGCATATTAACATCGGTACAATTGGTCACGTAGACCACGGTAAAACAACACTTACAGCAGCAATCACAAAGGTACTTCACGAAAGATACGGACTTGGTGAAAAAGTTGATTTCGAAAACATCGACAAAGCACCGGAAGAAAGAGAAAGAGGTATCACTATTTCTACAGCACACGTAGAATATGAAACACCGAACAGACACTACGCACACGTAGACTGCCCGGGCCACGCTGACTATGTAAAGAACATGATCACAGGAGCTGCACAGATGGACGGAGCTATCCTGGTAGTAGCAGCAACAGACGGACCGATGCCGCAGACAAGAGAACACATCCTGCTGTCCAGACAGGTAGGCGTACCATACATCATCGTATTCCTGAACAAATGCGATATGGTAGATGACGAAGAACTGCTTGACCTGGTAGAAATGGAAGTAAGAGAATTACTTGACGAATATGAATTCCCAGGAGATGACACACCGATCATCAGAGGATCCGCACTTGGAGCATTAGAAGATCCTGCAGGTCCATGGGGAGATAAGATTATCGAACTGTTCGAAGCAATCGACAGCTACATTCCGGAACCGGAAAGAGATAACGATAAGCCGTTCTTGATGCCAGTAGAAGACGTATTCTCCATCACAGGACGTGGTACAGTAGCAACAGGAAGAGTAGAAAGAGGCGTACTGGAAGTAGGAAACGAAGTAGAAATCGTAGGACTGACAGAAGAGAAGAGAAAAGTAGTCGTAACCGGTGTAGAAATGTTCAGAAAGCTTCTGGACAGAGCAGAAACAGGCGACAACATCGGAGCACTGCTTAGAGGCGTACAGAGAAATGAAATCGAAAGAGGACAGGTACTGTGCCAGCCGGGAACAATTCACCCGCACACAAAATTCAAAGGCGAAGTATACGTACTGAAGAAAGAAGAAGGCGGAAGACATACACCGTTCTTTAACGGATACAGACCGCAGTTCTATTTCAGAACAACAGACGTAACAGGAGATCTGCAGCTTCCGGAAGGAACAGAAATGTGCATGCCAGGAGATAACATCACAATGACAATCACACTGATCACAGAGATTGCAATCGAAGAAGGACTGAGATTCGCTATTCGTGAAGGCGGAAGAACTGTAGGTTCTGGGGTTGTTACTGAAATCATCGAATAAAATGCTTGCTAAAATTGCCTGTGACATTTGTTCACAGGCAATTTTTTTAGGTTGAGTACTATGTAAAAATAGAGAGAGTATTATAAAAGCGACCTTGTGGTTCGTGTCATTTTATACTGATGACAGGCAACGAATCGCAAGGTCGCCTTTTTATTGGAAACCCTAAGGTAAAATGCTCCAGTCAGAACATTTTCTTTCTCTTAAAGAATATGATTTCAATGATGACGATGAGCACGCTGATCGCAATGACACCGATATAGCCATATTTCCAGCTGAATTCGGGCATACCGGGGAAATTCATGCCATACCAACCTGCAATTAATGTCAGCGGAAGAAAGATAGTGGTAATGATGGTCAGCATTGTGACGATGCGGTTTTGCTGTGCGTCAATTTGTGATTGATAAAGGGCGCGTATCTGCATTAAATATTCACGAAGTGTTTCCGTGTGATCATGGAGACGTTCCGCACGGGCAGTGAAGTGGTCCCAATATCTGCGATGATTCTCAGGAAGAAAATTATCCAGATTGCTGCGCATGATGTCTCCGGCATTCATCAGCTGCTCATAATAAGAGTGAAGTAAGGTCAGCTTTTTCTGATAGCTCATGATGGACTGGTTAAAGGTTTCCGGAATTTCTTCAAGAAGCTGGTTTTCGATAGCGGAAAGACCGTCTTCCAGAGCCTCGAGATGAAAAACTTCTTCTGAGATAATAGCTTCAAACAGTAACAGTAAAATTTGAAACGGAGAGTCTGCTTCGCTGCTGCTTTTCAGAGCTTTGGAAAGCATATCCACAAGGGGGCTGTCTGCCTGATCCTTTATGAGATAACATGTGGTGCCATCCGCATAAAAACCGAAGTCGAAGGATGGGCGACCTTCTATAGAAGGAATCCGCATGGTACCGAGAAGACATTCTGGGAATTTTTCAATTTTGCAGTAGTGAACAGGCGTGAGACTGTGCAGAAGCTCAGCACTGTATGGTAGATTTTTCTCCTGTGCACAGCAACTGAAATCTTCGTTTTGCATAAGCAGGATCTGTGCTTTTCTGACGGAATCTTTTCCTGTAACGGTATATTCTTTTATCATGTGATTATGTTCTCCTGATTTTTAATCTTTGCCATATATGACGTATATAGTTGATCTTAGAGGGTTACTTTTCACTCATGGTCTTTTCTTTCATATTACCATGCCAGGGCACAAGGTGCAAGAGGAAGAAATTTATAGAAACTCATAGAAATTCACAGGAACTTTGTTTGACAATGCAAGGCTGTAATGATAGAATTAATTCGTGTATTGTTTGCCCAACTGGGTTTTCTGCTTTGATGGCAGAACGCAATCACAAGGGATGCGGATTTGAAATAGTAGAAAAAACAGAAAGATATGGGGATTCGATTGCGAGAAAATGAAATATTTTTTTATTTGTGAATATCAGATTTTGGAGCAGGGGCTGGATATCGGCTTTAAGCTGTATTCGCCAGGCCATTTGATCTGGCTTGTGGCACTTGCCGTATTCATCAGTCTGTTTTCGCAATATTATAAACAGAAGAATGCAGAAGAACGATGTAGAATACGAAAAGTTTTCGCTGTTTTGATCGTTCTTTCTGAAATATATAAGGATACGGTGCTTATCATCATGGGAGCGCCGATGATGCAGTATTTACCTCTGCATCTATGCAGCTTCGCTATCTTTGGAATGGTGGCGGATGCGTTTTGGACGGAGAAGAAAACAGCAGGACAGATGTTTGCATTCCTGTTCCTTCCAGGAGCTGCTGCGGCACTTTTGTTCTGTAACTGGACATGTTATCCGTTTTGGAACTTTATGAATATCCATAGCTTTGTATTCCATGGATGGATTATCTGCTATCTTGTCATGAACTATCGGAGTGGAGACATCCGCCCTTCTTATCGTGGCCTGTGGAAGTCGGTGGGGATTCTTGCACTGACAGTGGTTCCGGTTTATGTATTTAACAGGTGGACAGGACAGAATTACATGTTCTTGAACGTTCCATCCGAAGGCTCACCGCTGATGGCTTTGTGGGCTGTTTTCGGAACTAAATTTGGAAGTACCGGCTATGTGGGCTCAATGGTCATGCTGGTGGTTTTGGTACTCCATGTCATTTTTGCAGTATATTGCATTTTAGATAAATTTTTAGGAAATAGAGGAAAAGAGGAAATCGAATAGTGGAAAATATGATAACCATTAAAGATTTAACATTCGAATATGTTCGGGAAGAAGGAACAGAGCCGGTAAAGGCGATAGACGATGTATCACTTGAGATTGCAGAAGGCAGTTTCACTGCGATCATTGGAAAGAATGGCTCAGGAAAATCCACTCTGGCGAAGAATCTCAACGGGCTTCTGACTCCTACAGAAGGCGTTATTTATGTCGGAGGATACGATACGAGAGATGAAGAACATATCTGGGATGTGAGGCAGACGGCCGGAATGGTTTTTCAGAATCCGGACAACCAGTTGGTATCTTCTATTGTAGAAGATGACGTTGCTTTTGGACCAGAAAACCTGGGTGTCGATCCGAAAGAGATCAGAGAACGTGTCGATAAAGCGCTGGAAGCCGTAAATATGGGACAATTTAAGAAAAAAGCACCGCATCTGCTTTCCGGGGGACAGAAGCAACGGATCGCAATTGCAGGTGTTATTGCCATGCGTCCGAAATGTATCATCTTCGATGAGCCGACAGCAATG
>CAKQVC010000224.1 GCA_934277655.1 uncultured Clostridia bacterium | reverse complement strand
TCATGCCAGGAGAACTTGCCAAGATCGGTATTATTTTGTTTATTACTGGATTCTTCTCAAGGCATCCGAAATGGATTACCAATTTCCGGAAAGGCGTACTACCGGTTCTTGTAGTTGCAGGTATCTACGGCGGATTGATCATGGCACAGCCCAATATGTCTACAGCCGTTACTGTCTGTATGATTGCGGGGGGTATGCTTTTAGTCGCAGGTATCCCATGGAAATATGTAGGAATCCTGCTCCCGACAGCCATTGTTGGAGGCGGGCTGCTGATGCATTCATCAGAATACCGGTGGAATCGTTTTACCAGCTTCCTGGATCCTTTTAAGGATGCATTGGGAGATGGCTGGCAGGTTGTACAGTCTCTTCTGGCATTAGGAACCGGTGGGATCACCGGAAAAGGCCTTGGAAACAGCATTCAGAAAAACCTCTATCTTCCCGAAGCACAGAATGACTTCATTCTTGCCATCATCGGAGAAGAATTAGGCTTCATCGGTGTTTTTTCATTGATGGTTGTCTATCTGCTCCTGCTCTGGAGAGGGTGCCATACGGCAATGAATGCAAAAGACTATACCGGCATGATGCTGGCTTCCGGCATTATCATGATGGTCAGCATTCAGGTAGTCATCAATGTGGCAGTAGTAACATCCTCCATGCCGCCTACCGGAATTATCCTTCCCTTTGTCAGCTACGGAGGAAACGCAACCTTAATCTTTATGGGCTCGATGGGAATCTTGATGAATATATCGAAATCAGCTCAGCTTTAGGAGTGAATCATGAGAGTCATTGTAACCGGTGGAGGTACGGGTGGACATATTTACCCGGCACTGGCCATCGCAGATAAATTTAAAGAAATGGACCCGGATACAGAAATTCTGTATGTGGGAAACGATGAAGGAATCGAAAAAGAGATTGTACCAAAGGCAGGATACCGGCTGGAGTTGGTAGACGCAAGATGGCTGAACAAGTCCAACATCTGGCAACTGCTCCGGACAGGAGCCAGGGTCACGAAAGGTCTTCTGGAAGCAGGAAAAGTCATGCGGAAGTTTAAACCGGATGTGGTCATCGGAACCGGTGGATATGTGTGTTTTCCGGTTATCCTGGCAGGAAAAATGTATGGAGCAGCAACCTACCTGCATGAACAGAATGCTTATCCGGGGCTGGCAAACCGGACACTAGAGAAATATGTAAAAAATATTTTTCTTGGTTTTGCAGATGCCGCAAAATATTTCAAGTCTCCGGAAAAAATGATTGAATCAGGAAATCCTGTGCGAAAGAGTTTCTTTACATTATCCAAAAAAGAAGCTAGAAAAAAGCTTGGATTTTCGGAGGAAGCTTTTATCGTCTTTTCCTTTGGCGGGAGTCTTGGAGCGGAAAAAATCAACGAAGTTGCTTTCGAACTGATGGAAGCCCTCAACGGACACGAAAAAGTCATGATGATCTTCGGAACCGGCAAGTGGTATTATCAGCAGATTTTGGATAAGGCAGCCGAAAGAGGGATTGAGATCAAAGATAATATCCAGGTAAAAGATTACATTGAAGACATGGAAAACTATCTGGCAGCATGTGATTTGGTTATCAGCCGTGCGGGAGCATTGTCGGTTGCAGAAACAACCGTCTGCGGTAAGGCGGCAATCCTGGTTCCATCGCCGAATGTGACCGGAAATCACCAGTATTACAATGCAAAAGCGGTTGCTGATCGAGGCGGAGCTATTTTGCTTGAAGAAAAAGATATGACTGCGGAAGGTTTGATCCGAGAAGTTATGCAACTGAAAAATCATCCGGAACTGACGGAGGCAATGGGAAAAGCCAGTCGAGCATGTGCACCGGTTCATGCATTGGATATTATTTATGATACGATTATAAAAAATCAAAAAAATAAAAAATAAAGGTATGACGAACTATATATGACAGCCGATTCAGCATCTTCGGCACGAAAAAGCTGTTATTGACAGAACAGTAACGCAATATGCACCTTCCACATACTATAAACTATAGCTGGGAGGTGTTTTTTATTGGAATTTTATGAGATCGAAGGAAAAGTTCCTTTGCGAGGGGAATATACAGTCAAGGGTGCAAAAAATGCAGTGCTTCCCATTATGGCAGCATCGCTGATCCGGCCAGGGAACTATCATATTCACGGGTGCCCGGATATTACCGACGTTTCGTCTATGATGTGTATTCTGAAAAATCTGGGAGTTGATGTCAGCAGAGAAAATGACATACTTACAATAGATTCGGGGAATCTGCACGGCACAGAAGTTTCCCGGGAAATGATGATGACGATGCGGTCTTCTGTTTTTTTGATGGGTGCACTGCTCGCAAGATGTGGAGAAGCTTCTGTTTTCAGACCGGGCGGCTGCAAAATTGGAAAGAGGCCGATTGATATACATATTGCGGGGCTTCGTGCACTTGGCTATCAACTGGAAGAAGGAGAAGCGCAAATTACCTGTAGCGGAAGGTGCAAGGGCGGGCATGTGATTCTGCCCTATCCCAGTGTAGGTGCGACCGAGAATCTGATGATGGCGGCAGCAGCAGGAAATGGTATTGCTGTTATCGAAAATTGTGCAAGAGAGCCGGAAATTGTTGATCTGCAAGGATTTTTGCGGTGCTGCGGTTTCCGGATATATGGAGCCGGCGAAAGCAGGATTGTCATCTATGGAAGACCGGAGCTGATAAAATCGAGAGGGTTTGAAAGTACTTATTTTGCTATTGAAGACAGAATTGAGGCGGCTACTTACATGATGGCAGTTGCCGGAACAGGTGGAGATGCGCTGCTCCGTAATATACGGCCGGAGCTTATGGGGGATGTTCTTAAAATGCTGGAAGCAACGGGAACGGTTATCCGGTGCAGTGAAAACATGATCGCACTGCGGGGACCACAAAGACTGAAAAGCCCGGGGATGATTCTGACAGGACCATTTCCGGGGTTTCCGACAGACTGTCAGCCGCAGGCTCTGACCATGTTAAGCTGTGCAGATGGGATGACCACCATTCGGGAGGATGTTTTTGAAAGCCGTTTTACCCATAAAAAAGCCCTGATGAATATGGGTGCAGATATTGAAATATGCGGAAAAAATGCTATAATAAAAGGGGTATACTCCCTGAAAGGAAAGATGGTCACGGCACAGGATCTGCGCGGTGGTGCAGCTCTGGTTCTGGCCGGTTTGATGGCAGAAGGCACGACGACGGTAACAGGGCTTTCTCATATCGACAGGGGGTACGAAAATTTCCACAAAGGATTGCAGGAGCTGGGTGGCTTAATTGAAAGACGAACGTAAAAAACGAAGAAAAAAAAGAATCAATCCGTTTCTCGTTTTGTTTCTGATTCTCATTATCAGCATTGGATTGCTGATCTTTTCAAGATCCAATGTTTTTCAGGTAAAGAAATTTGTAATAGAGGGAAATGCTTATTATACTGACGAGGAAATCCGGATTATGGGAGGCTGCGAAAAGGGTGCCAATTTGTTCTGGGGTATTAACTGCGGCGAGATTAAAAGCAGATTGGAGCAGGATACCTATATGAAAAATGTATCGGTTCACAGAAGACTGCCGGATACCATAAAAATTTCTGTTTCTGAGAGAAAGCAGCTGGGGGCGATCGTTTACGGAGAACAATATGTCGTCATTGATTCCAGCGGAATCGTATTGCGAAAAGTCAGTTCAGCACCCCGGGTCACGATTATAAAGGGACTGACGATCAGCAAGCTTTCTGTCGGAGAAAAAATCGAAATAGAAGAAAATCTGAAGTATAGACAGGTTCTGCAGCTTTTGACGGCGGCATACAAAAATGATATGTATTTTACAAAGGTTGAAGTAAAAAAATCGAAATTCAGGGCATATGTGTTGGATAATCTTTATTGTGACGGCACAGCATCAAATATGATAGAGGCTGTACA
>CAKQVC010000223.1 GCA_934277655.1 uncultured Clostridia bacterium | reverse complement strand
TCGCCAACCAGTGGGTGTTTCACATATGCCATATGGACGCGAATCTGATGGGTTCTTCCGGTTTCCAGCCTTGCCTCGATCAGCGTATATCTACCAAATCTTTCAAGCACACGCCAATGCGTTACTGCATTCTTGGAATTCTGCCAGGTAACTGCCTGTTTCAGCCTGTTCTTCTGATCTCGTCCGATCGGTGCATCCACCGTTCCTTCATCTTCGGTAAAATTATGATAAACTAAAGCGGTATATTTTCGTGTTATGCTATGTTCCGCCAGCTGTCTGGACAACGATTCATGGGCTGCGTCATTCTTGGCGATCATTAAAAGACCGCTGGTATCTTTGTCAATCCGATGAACGATCCCCGGTCTTATAACTCCGTTGATGGACGAAAGCCTGTCACCGCAATGATACATAATAGCATTTACCAATGTTCCTGTATAATTGCCGA
Source organism: uncultured Clostridia bacterium (assembly GCA_934277655.1). Taxonomy (GTDB): domain Bacteria; phylum Bacillota; class Clostridia; order Peptostreptococcales; family Anaerovoracaceae; genus CAG-238. The sequence goes on along the minus strand of CAKQVC010000223.1, from coordinate 3,465 downwards.
CAGCAGGATGAACGACCATTCCGCGAGGTTTATTTACCACAAGTACATCCGCATCCTCATAAACAATATCCAACGGTATATTCTCTGCCTGTATATTTAAAACTTCCGGCTCCGGTATGATAATCTCCACCTGGTCGCCTTCTTCTACTTTATACTTCTTGGAAGTACATATTTTCTCATTGATGCTCAGCCTGCCGTCTTCAATCAGTTTCTGCAGAAAACTTCTCGAAGTTTCGGGTAATAGCAAAGAAAGTACTGAATCAATTCGAGTGCTTTGATGTTCTCCATCAATGATAAAATGATATGTTTTGTCCGGATTCATATTTTTTTCTCCTGCTTCTTATCTGATTTATCAAAGACAAACATATATAAAATCAGAAGTCCGCAGCCAACGCAGATTGCGATGTCAGCTACATTAAAGACCGGCCATGCTCCGAAATCAAACATGTCCGTCACAAATCCAAGTACTGCCCTGTCTATCAGATTTCCTGCGCCTCCTGCAATGATTAAGATCATTGCGATAAGAAATGTCGGATGGGCGTTCAGATTTTTCTCCATATACCACACTGCCGCACCCAACGCCAAAAATGTTACAGCTGCTAAAAACAGCCCTTTCCCCATAAAAGTATTAAATGCAGCTCCCAGGTTTTTTACATACGTTATCTGAAAGAAATCCGAAATAACGGATATGCTCTGTCCCGGGTTCATTGTTCTTCGGATCAGAAGCTTTACAGCCTGATCCAATACAATAATCGCTGCGATTATGAAATATCTGAATTTTTTCATTTAGTTCATTTTGCACTCAGAAGTGCCTTCTTCCCCCTTGTTCTGCTTATTTTTCTTTCGAAATATGCACAATCGTTCTGGAAAGCTCTTCACGAATGCGTTTTTTCTCCGCATCGTCATCTGCTGATTTTCTTTCATTCTGCTTGTCTACCCCTGTCTTTTCAGCAAAAAGTGGTTCTGATGCCACGATAGTCCGGTCGGATACACTATGCTTGCCTGCTGATTCATCATCGCCTCCTGCAGACTGCTTCTGATCAAATCCATCATCTTTCACGTTAACGATCGTTGCGTCTGCGTCTGCCATAGAGGCTGGAAGAAAATCATTTTCCAGTTCTTCCAGAATATCATTACCCATAAAATCCAGTCTCTGCAGTTCAACTTCCAACATAGTCTTATATCTGGCCTTCAACGCATCAACTCTGCCTCTGAGCCGGTTGCTCTCTTCTGTCAGCCTTGCAATGGACTCTCTGGCTTCTCTCGTAATGACATTTGCCTCTAACTCTGCATTCTTCAGAAGGACTTCTGCTCTTCTTTCGGCACTTGCTGCAATGTCATTCATAAGAGATTTTGCTGCTTCCAGAGTCTCATATACCGAGGTTTCTGTTGAAATCTGTTTGTCAGCCTGTGCATTTACTCTTTGAATCTGTTCTTTCAGCTGTCTGTTTTCACGAAGCAGATTTTCCATGTCTACGATGATCAAGTCGAGGAAATCGTCCACTTCTTCCATGCTGTAACCTTTTTTCACTCTCGCAAAATCTTTATTTTCGATATCAGAAGGTGTAATCATATTCTGTGTCCTCTCATTATTCTTTTTATTTTATCCAGTGTCTCCCGCTTACAGTATGCTGATGATTCTTACAAGGAAACTGCATAGAAACTGTACTGCAAAGAGTGCCAGGAGCAGTGAAAAGTCGAACATTCCCGTATTAAACCTGCTCAGAAAGCGTCTGAATGGCTCAACGATCGGCTCTGTAAAACGTACCAGCACGCTGTAAATCTTACCTGCAGTACTGTATGGATTCTGTGCAAACCAACTGAAAATTGCTCTTACCACCAATGCTGTATTGATAATCTCAGCGAATGTGTAAATCGCATAAATTAAAATTTCTTTCATCTGCTTCCTTTCTATCTCCAAGGACTTTTGTTGCCGCCGAAGTCAAAGCCCCCGCGTTCGTCCTGATTTGCTGCGATATCAACACTCTCCGGTGCGAAGATAAAAATGTTGTTTGCGACTTTCTGTACATTTCCGTTGAGAGCATAAGTTGCACCGCTGAGGAAATCAAAGATTTTTTTCGCAGTTTCAGTCTCGATCTTTTCCAGATTAATGATGACCGGACGTCTGCCCTTCAGGCTGTCAACCAGTTTCGGGCATTCATCAAAACTTTTCGGCTCAATTACAACCAACTTGAATGCACTGGTTCCCGCTACGGAAATCCTCTTTTCGATCGGAACTGTCTTGCTACCGTCTGCAGATGCTGCCGTCTTCGGCTGAAAACTTCCTGCCTGTTTTCTTGTTTCTTCTTTATACAGCTGTTCTTTCACAACAGCGATATCTTCCTCGGTAATATCGTCATCGACTTCCTCGATGCCTACCAGTTTTTTAAAAGTATCTCCAATTCCCATTTCTTATTTTCCTCCTGCTTTCCTGCAGCCGTTTTCTCTGCTGCGTCAATTATTTCTTAGAATAGTCTCTTGCTCCGAAGATTGATGTTCCAACTCTGATCAGATTGGATCCTTCTTCAATAGCAACCTCGAAATCATTGGACATGCCCATGGACAGATATTGAAAATCAACTCGTGGATTTTCAGATGTGCTGTATTGATCGTACAGTTTCTTAACAGCCGCAAAATACTGTCTTGCATCATCCGGGTTATCCTCAAACGGTGCAATGCACATCAATCCTTTGATTGTGATGTTTGGACAGTTTGCTGCAATATCTTCGATCATCTGCCCGGTTTCTTCTGTCGTAATGCCGAATTTGCTTTCTTCCATTGCCGAATTGACCTGAATCAAGATATCCATATGGATGCCGTGCTGTGCGGCTCTCTTGTCGATCTCTTCCGCAAGTTTCAATGAATCCACGGAATGGATCATGGAAACCTTATCAATGATATATTTAACCTTGTTCGTCTGCAGATGTCCGATCAAATGCCATTTTACCGGCTTTACACCGTCATATTTATTCATGATCTCCTGCACTTTATTCTCACCGATATTCGTGATGCCACAGTCAATTGCTTCGTTGATTTCCTCTACTGTATGGAGTTTTGTCACAGCCACCAGCAGCACATCATCGCCGCTTCTGCCGCTTCTTTTCGCTGCCCGTGCTTTTCTTTCGTTAATCTGATCAATATTTTCTCTGATTGACATTTTTTTCACTACCTTTCTGCGTGTCCGCTTTTTTAGCTTTCTTTGTCAGGTCTCAATATTTCATCATAGTTTTTTACAGTTGTTACGGTATTACCTTCGCTATCATAATAATAATTTTTTTCAACAACGGTTTTTTCGCCGTCAGTGGAAAGAATTTTAACCGGGACAAAATTTGTCTTGCCCAGTTTGTTCACAACGTACACGCCTTCCTGTCCGTCTTCTTCCACAATACTGTCTGCTTCCAGGATGATACCAGTCCGGTTGGAGCGGATCAACTTACAGTCCGCTGTCCGGTATTTATCATAAAA
>CAKQVC010000222.1 GCA_934277655.1 uncultured Clostridia bacterium | reverse complement strand
ACTCAGTCTCTTCTTCTAACTCCAGTGTGATCTGAGCATCTTCCGGTCCTTCCACGGAAAAAGAAATTCCTGTGTCTGTCGCATTCAAATGATATGCTGCTGTTCCCGGTACAGATTCATAAACAAACATACCATTACGCTCCAGCTTTGTGATATCCTTATAAGTCTTCACCTTATAAAGGTCTCCCTGATGTTCAAAGTTATCAAGCTTTGCCTTTGCATCCAGAGTGTAATCTCCAAAACTGATCGTTCCATCCGCTTCTGAACGAATTAATTCACTAATAGCGCTCATCTTTTCCTCCTGTGGTACAGTCTTTCTCTGTCTGCTGCACCGTAAAATTTTGTAAAATCATTATATCCCAACTACTTTTCGATTGCTAGTATTTTCATCATATTTAAGGATTTTTTTATAATTCCGGTTACTGTTCATTCGTACCCCGTTCCAGTAACAAGTATTATTTTTCCCGCACTTCAAAAACAACCGCATTCTTTCTGGTCGTAACGGTCACTTCATCGCCTTTTTTTACCCTGCCGTCTAAGATTTCTTCTGCCAGCTGATCCTCGATCTCATTCTGGATCTTGCGGCGGAGTGGTCTTGCGCCATATTTCGGTTCGTATGCCTTTTCCACAATATAGTTTTTCACGCTGTCGCGAACCTGAAGTGTGATATCCATCTGGCTCTTACAGCGGTCTGTCAGATCTTTCAACATCAATGTGACGATCTGTTTCATATCATTTTTGTTCAGTGAGCGGAATACGATTGTCTCATCAATACGGTTTAAAAACTCCGGTTTAAAAATTCTGCGCACTTCCTCCATAACGCTGTTTTTCATGCGCTCATAATTCTGCTTTTCGTCATCCGAGGAAGCAAAACCCAGTTTTTTCGGTTCTACAATGGACTGTGCTCCTGCATTGGAAGTCATGATGATAATGGTGTTTTTAAAATCCACCTTACGTCCCTGTGAATCCGTGATATGTCCGTCATCTAATACCTGAAGTAAAATATTAAATACATCCGGATGTGCTTTTTCAATCTCATCGAATAAAATCACAGAATAAGGATTTCTGCGCACTTTCTCGCTGAGCTGTCCGCCATCCTCATGTCCTACATAACCCGGAGGGGAACCGATCATTTTGGAAACACTGTGCTTTTCCATATACTCAGACATATCTACACGGATCATTGCCTGTTCATTGCCAAAAACAGCTTCCGCAAGCGCCTTTGAGATCTCCGTCTTACCTACACCTGTAGGTCCCAAGAAAAGGAATGATCCAATCGGTCTTCTCGGATCTTTCAAACCGACACGGCCTCGTCTTACCGCTTTTGCTACGGCTGTCACGGCTTCCTCCTGACCTACCACACGTTTATGCAGTGTTGCCTCTAATTTTTTCAGGCGGGCTGCTTCCCCCTCTGCCAGTTTCTTTACAGGGATTTTTGTCCAGCCGGAAACGACATCTGCCACATCATCTTCTGAAACTGACAGATTTTTTCTGCTGATCTCACGCTGTGCCTTTTTCCTCTGTTTTGCAAGCTGTTCTTCGAATGCTTCTTTTTCCTCTTTGTACTCTCTTGCAAGTGCAATATCCGAATTGCTCAGAGCATCCTCTAACTGCTGTTCTTTCTCTGTGATCTGATTTCTTAATTCCGCTAATTTTTCAGTATGATTTGCACCCCCAAAGCGTACTCTCGCCGCTGCCTCGTCCATAAGGTCAATTGCTTTGTCTGGCAAAAAGCGGTCATTGATATAGCGCGCTGACAGGCGCACTGCTGCTTCCACTGCCTCATCTGTGATCTTCACATGGTGGTGTGCTTCGTATTTACCGCGAAGACCTTTTAAGATTGCAACTGTCTGTTCCTCACTTGGTTCTTCCACAGTTACCGGCTGGAATCTTCGTTCTAAAGCTGCATCTTTTTCCACGTATTTACGGTATTCCGTGATCGTCGTTGCTCCCATGATCTGAAGTTCGCCACGCGCAAGTGCCGGTTTTAAGATGTTAGAAGCGTCGATTGCGCCCTCAGCACCACCTGCCCCGATGATCGTGTGAAGTTCATCGATAAAAAGCAGTACATTTCCAGCCTTTGTTACTTCCTGGATCACTTTTTTGATACGTTCCTCAAATTCTCCACGGTATTTAGAACCGGCGACAATTCCGGAAAGGTCTAATGATACCACTCTTTTTCCCTGAACAGAATCCGGCACAAGACCAGATACAATGCGTTCAGCAATTCCTTCCACAATCGCAGTCTTACCAACTCCAGGTTCTCCGATCAGGCATGGATTGTTTTTTGTTCTTCTGCTTAAGATCTGAATCACTCTCTGGATCTCAGCCTCACGCCCAACAACCGGATCAAGTGCTCCCTCTGCTGCAAGTTTTGTCAGATCTCTGGAATATTGATCTAGTGTCGGTGTTCCCTCGCTATTTTTCTTTTTTCCCGGACGACCGTTTTGAAATTCTTCCCGGTAAAGATTGGCATCCTCACCCATAGCAATGAGTGTATCCACAAAAACTTTCTGCATGTTGACGGACAGCGTTGTCAGTAATCTGGATGCAACACAGTCTGTCTCTTTGATCATGGCGATCAGAATATGTTCTGTTCCGACGGCATCCGCATGGAATCTGACCGCCTCTTTCTCTGCATTCTCAAGAACTTTTGCAGCTCTTGGGGAATAACCATCTGATTCTGCTACTGCTGTCCCCCCTGCCGGAGCGATCAGCTCTTTGATCAGATCAACGATTTTATCTAACTCTACACCATTCTCATTCAGAACTTTTGCCGCTGCTCCTGAATTTTCCTTCAAAAGACCAATCAGCAAGTGCTCGGTTCCGATATAATTATGATGTAATGATTTTGACATTCTTCCAGCGATATCGACCGCTTTTTTTGCTTTTACAGTATATGGTAATTGCATATTGTCTCCTCATACTATTCATAGTTATTTATTTTATATTATAAATCATTTAAGTCAAAAACTTCCAATCCTTTTTCTTTTTTCACAGAAGTTTCATTTTTTTCTGGCTGGGTTTTCTGATCCTCTTCGGACGATTTTTGCTCAGATGTTTGTTCTGTCACTGTTTTTTTCACTGGAGTTGGAATTTCATCCTCATAATCATTCCATTCGCGGTAAGCTCTGTTGATCGGGTGTTCTTCCTCGATGTACTCTTCCTCATCATCAAAGTAATCGTCGTCCTCTGCATCTTTTGTTTCTTTTACTTTTGCTCTTTCTGATTCTATTTTTTCTGCTTTTTTCGTTTTTTCCTGTGACGGTTCATCTAATACCAAGTCAATCGTCTTCTCCTGCCTGATTTCTGGCTGGATGCCTATTATCGTGATGTCGGCTTGTGTTGAATTCTTCTTAATCTGATTTTCTGAAAAATCTTCGTCCTCATCCATCAAAAAATCATCTACATTATTTCTTTTTTTGCGAAGTCCATGGAATTTTCCAAAGAAATGCTTTTTATCATTTTCGGTATCTTCTACTTCATCCTCATCTAGATCTTCATCAGTATCTTCGTCATACTCTGCATCTTCGAGTTCGACGTTATCGTCCTCTATGAGTTCATCTTTTCCTTTTTTCTTTCTTCCAAAGAAGATGATGTTCAAGCCAATCACCACAGCAATTGCCAATACAAAAATAATCACAGCGATCATGTTTCTGGAAAAGGATTTTACATCTTTATATTTCCTGGAAAGTTCATCATACTCACTCTGCAATGCCGCAAGGTCATCCGAAGAAGAATCTGCTGTCTCGGTGATATTTCCGTTTACACGCTGGTAAGTACCTTCTGCCGCATCATACTGATACCAGCCCTCGGTTCCATCCTGATTTACTGCGTAAAATACATAAAAGTCCGATGCTTCCTCTCCCTCTGCTGCCGGAAGCTGATACGCCGTCATTACCGTGCTTTCCGGCATCTGCAAAGACACCTGCA
>CAKQVC010000221.1 GCA_934277655.1 uncultured Clostridia bacterium | reverse complement strand
GTATACTGCAGTGCAGATGAAAGGAAGCCTCTGTGCAGCGGCAGCTCTGACAGCAGTTATTTTGCTGGGTGTTTTTATGACTTTTTGTATGACGAAGTTCCTGTCAAAAACCTTCCTGAGAGGGCTGCCGTCTTCTTTCGCTCTTGAATTGCCTCCTTACCGAAAACCCGAGATCAGACGGATTTTGATCAGCTCTGTGCGGGAAAAAATATGGTTTGTCCTTCGACGGGCAGTCGTGTTTTCTGCACCGGCGGGGATAGTGCTGTGGATCCTCGCAAATGTACAGTACAGGGGAGAGAGCTGTTTGCAGCTAATGGTTGTTTTCCTGGAACCGGCAGGACAGTTCCTTGGTATGGACGGAGCCATTCTGACCGGATTTATCCTGGGATTCCCTGCAAGCGAGATTGTTCTTCCAATTGTTATGATGATATATTTGTCACAGGGGTGTCTTAACGAGATCAATGATTTTTCTGTGATATACCAGCTTTTTTCGCAGAACGGATGGACGCAGACGACTGCGCTGTGTTTTATCGCATTTTCACTGCTGCACTGGCCTTGTTCCACAACCGTTTTAACCATAAGGCATGAAACCGAAAGCTGGAAATGGGCGGCGCTGGCTATGATTGCTCCTACTGTGGTGGGAAGTATTTTTTGCGTTTCTTTGCGATATCTTAGCATTTTAATGGCTTGATGATGTAATGATGCAGTATAATTGATGCATAAACGAGGCAAACTTGCTATGAAACTGTATAAAAACAGATATATTTGCACAAAAAAACTGAATATCAGGCAAAATACTCCAAAATTTATGAAAAAATTTCAAAATAGGTGTTGAAAAAAGGATAAATTAGTCATATAATGAGATTCTGCCAACACAGGGGTACGCAAAAAGTGCTGGCGATGTATTACGAAAGAGGAGGTAAATCGACAATGACGAGTTATGTTTTTTTACTTAGCATAGCAATTATTTTGTTGACGACAAAGGTACTTGGAGACATTACGAACAAAGTGAATCTGACGCAGGTAGTAGGTGCGCTGCTGGCAGGGGTTATCATAGGGCCATCGTGCCTGAGCCTGGTAACTGGAACGGACTTCGTTGAAAAAACAGCGGAGATTGGTGTTATTCTGCTCATGTTTATGGCAGGCCTTGATACCGATGTCAAGCAGCTGAAGAAGAACAGTGTTGCCTGCATTGTCATCGCATCCATCGGGGTTTTGGTGCCATTGATCTGCGGTACTGCATGCTATTATTTTTATTTTGAAGCAGGGGAATCAAGCTATGAGGATGTCCTGAAAGCAGTATTCATCGGTGTGGTTCTGACGGCAACTTCGGTAAGCATTACTGTCGAGGCATTAAGAGAAATGGGAAAGCTGGACAGCAAGGTTGGAAATGCCATCCTGGGCGCTGCGGTTATCGATGATATTATGGGTATCGTGGTTCTGACCTTTGTGATCAGCATGAAAGATACCAGCGTGTCGATCATATCTGTTTTAGTAAAGATTTTGCTTTATACAGTTCTGATGCTTGCACTTGGGTATGTATGCACTAAGTTTAAAGGAACGATTGATGCCAATCTGGGAAAACGCAGAATCACAACATACGTTGTAGCTGCTTGCTTTATTATAGCCTTTATTTCCGAAACCTATTTCGGTGTAGCAGATATTACCGGCGCCTATCTTTTAGGACTTTTTCTGTCACAGCATGATATCAAGGCGGAAGTTGCGAAGAAGATTTCGTCACCGTCCTATCTGTTCTTTTCGCCGATTTTCTTCGCCAGCGTAGGTCTTAAGGTAGAACTCAGCGGACTAACTGGAAAACTCCTGGTCTTCTCTGTAATCCTTTTAGTTGTCGCGATCCTGACAAAGATCATCGGATGCGGACTGGGTGCGAAACTTTGCGGATTTACAGGCAAAGAGGCGATTCAGGTCGGTGTCGGCATGATTTCCAGAGGCGAGGTTGCACTGATCGTTGCACAGAAAGGAAATGCTTTGGGGCTGATTGATGCGGCAATGTTCCCTCCAATTGTTATTGTAGTTATTGCAACGACAATTTTTACACCTATTGTGTTGAAAAAGATTATGTAAAAGAAGCTTCGAGCGGGAGTATGTACAGTACATAAGTATAAAGAGTAAAAGAAAATAGAACAGAAAAAAAGACCGGCTTCCTGAAGAACAGAGAGCTGGTCTTTTTTTTAGGGGACATTGCAAAATCATGTGCTCCTCCCCCAAATATTAAATTCAGCTTTTCAAAGAGACACCTCTACCGAAGCATTAAATGGCATAAGTACAAAATCTTATTTCGTGATCACTTCATGACGGAGGATCTTAGCGCCAACTTCGCCACTGAACAGAAGAGCATCGGTATCGACTGTATCAACTTCTGCCAGAACGTAGGCAATGCCATCTTTACGCATACCTGCCTGAATCTTCTTCGGATGGATATCTGCAGAAGAAAGCACTGTAAGCATTTCTTCAACCGGATTTTCCATATCTTTTACGAAGAACGCAAGTCTGGTTCCTTTTTCCAGAGGTCCCATGTCAACTTTCGGGAAGTTAACGGAGTTAATGATGTTTCCGTTTTCAAAGAAATCACGGATTTCCATAACTGCCATAGTAGCGCAGTTATCTTCAGCTTCTGCAGTAGATGCTCCAAGATGAGGAAGAAGGACAACATTCTTTCTTTCGATCATATTGTCATTCGGGAAGTCGGTTACATACTGTGCAACTTTTCCGGACTCCAGTGCGGCAAGAAGTGCATCTTCTTTGATCAGTTTGTCTCTGGAAAAGTTAAGAAGGATAACACCATCTTTCATTGCGCCGATGAACTCTTCGTTTACCATGCCCTTTGTTCCGTCGTTTGCAGGAAGATGAAGAGTTACGAAATCGCACTGCGAAAGCATTTCCTTCAGATCTTCGTATACTGTGAAGTCAGCAGGAGTTTCGTCAGCCTTGAAGAACGGGTCATATCCGAGGACTTTCATACCGAGAGCATTTGCTGCTGCAGCAACCTTTCTGCCAATTGCGCCCAGACCTACAACACCAAGAGTCTTGCCGAGAACTTCACTTCCGGCAAACTGTGATTTACCTTTTTCGACAGCCTTGCTTACATCTTCTCTGAGTGCTGCTGCCCATGTAAGAGCAGCCGGAACATTTCTTGCTGCCAGGAACATACCGCATAATACCAGCTCTTTTACAGCGTTTGCATTGGCACCTGGAGTATTGAATACAACGACACCTTTTTCAGCAAGACGGTCAAGCGGAATATTATTAACACCGGCACCGGCTCTGGCAACAGCTTTCAGTGAATCAGAGAAATCCATTTCGTGCATATCCTGACTTCGAACCAAAATACCGTCAGCTGCTTCGGTTTTATCTGTGATCATGTACTGTTCTGTTAAATTTGCCAAACCAACGGGCGAAATTTTATTCAAAGTTGTGATTTGATACATATTTTTTTAGCCTCCTTAGTCATGTGAACAAAAATTTTATGTTTTTTTATCTTTAAAATCTATTGTACCACTTTACGAAAGTGTAGTAAAGTGGTACAATTATAATAACTTAAATTTTATTTCGGAGGGGAAAAATGACGCAATACAATCGTGTTTACAATTTTTCTGCAGGACCGTCCATGCTTCCTGTAGAAGTTTTAGAAAAAGTACAAAAAGAACTGCTTAATTATGAAGGTAGCGGACAGTCCGTAATGGAAATGAGCCATCGCTCCAAAGAATTCAAACAGATTATCGAAGATGCAGAAGCAAACCTGAGAGAATTGATGAATATTCCGGATAATTACAAGGTAATGTTCCTGCAGGGCGGCGGCACTCTGCAGTTTGCCATGGTTCCGCTGAATCTGTTAAGAAATTCGAAAAAAGCAGATTATGTGCTGACCGGTACATGGGCGAAGAAAGCATATAAGGAAGCAACGAAATTCGGCGATATCAAAGTTGTTGCATCTTCCGAGGA
>CAKQVC010000220.1 GCA_934277655.1 uncultured Clostridia bacterium | reverse complement strand
GGCATTTTCATACGCAGGCCTCCATCTGTGTTATCTTTATCGTCTCTTTTGTCTTTTTCTTTTCGTTTACCGGTTTCTCGGGTTTTCTGCATCGAAGCAGATGATGGTAATCGGATTTTCACTTTTCATCATGGTATAGTTGCCTACAGCATGCCCTCTGGCAACCGAAATCTGCGTTACCTCCGGTTCTTCTCTGCCGTATTTTTTCGCACAAGCAAGGGCTTGTGCTGTTGATTCCAGAGCAATACAGTTGATCACAAAGCGGATCTGTATAGGCTTGTGATTCCCACGGCCAGCAAGATTGGAAGAATTCTTTTCGCTTGCAGCTTCCTTGTTCTCCGGAAGTTTTGCCAAAGCTGCTTCAACGATAGCATCCATATTGCCGGCAGAACCGCCGATAAAAACATGAGTTGCCGGTGGCAGTTCATCCATGGCTTCCGGTGCCAACCCCTCTACGATGGTCAAATTATCTGCCTTAAATTTTCTTCGGTTATCCTGTAACAGCTTTACCGCTTCCGGATTTCGTTCTACCGCATAAACACTGCCCTTCGATGCCCGCAGTGCCATTTCAATGGATACCGAACCGGTTCCTGCACCGATGTCATAGCAGACCACTTCTTCATTCAGATGCAGCCGATCCACGGATAGCACACGGATCTCTTCCTTGGTCATCGGAACCTTTCCTCTTAAAAATTCCTCATCCCTGCGGCAGTGCAGCGGATTGATCTTCGTTTCCTGCACCCATGGATTTTCCAGAAAAAGCACGCTCAACGGATCGTGGCGGAAGTCACAAAATTCTTTTGCTGTTCCCACAGTTATTTTTTCATCCGCATAAGAAAGTCTTTCGCCCACCGACAGTTTTACTTCTGCCATGCCATAGCCCACCAGCTTCTGTGCCAGTTCGGCCACATCCTCCGGCTTTCCGAGAATGGAAAATACTTTTTCATGATCGCGGATCAGCGGAATAAGTGTCTGCGTTCTGCCATGATTTGATGCGATGACTGCATTATCCCAGGATGTACCTAGTCTGGCTGCGAAATAGGAGACTGAGGAAACACCTGTCAGAATCTGCACACGATCCTCCGTATCCAGCTTGTTCAATGCCTGATAGAGCTTTTTCGCACCGCTGTAAAAGCCGGTATCCCCGGAAAGCAGTACCGCAAATCGTTCGTAACCACGATGACTGTCGATAAAAGACGCAATCTCTGCACTACGATACTCATCCAGCAGCGGTTTCTTTCCCCGTACGCAGTCCAACATTCTGCCGGAACCGATGACGAAAGCAGCTTTCTGCAGGGCTTTTACTCCTTCTTCGGTCATAGTACCTGTACCACCCGGTCCGATACCGATCAGTGTGACCTCGACCGAAGGCCGCAGGCCCAAATGTTCGATCACCTTCTGCTTGCAGTCAGTTACCGAAATTCCTGTTTCTGTGCATGGTCTGCCGATGATGACCGGTGTGCAGCCACACGCCTGACAGGCTTCGATTTTCTCTGCAAAGCCGCCGCTTCTGCCCGTATCCTTGGTAACCAAATATCGGATGTCATAGGCGCGAAGCATGGCTTCGTTCAATGCTTCTGTAAAAGGTCCCTGCATGGCGATCAGGTTTTTGCCTTCAAAGCCCAACGCCGCACAGTGATGAACTGAATCTTCTGTAGAAAGGACGCGGGCAAAAACCCGTTCCTGCCAGTTTCGGATCTTCGTATAAGCCTGGATTTCCTTGCTGCCGGTCGTGACCAGAATCTGTCCTTCCCTGCCGTCCAGCCATTCAGCAGCTGCCTCTACAGAATCCACGTAGACCGCTACTGCTGCATGCATCTTACTCCCGGTCTCCCTAAGGGAACTGGGACATTCCACGTCTGGATTATTACCGGATTCTCCGGATTCTGCATCTTGTACTTCTGCTGCTTCGGTTTCCCGCAGGACACGCAGATACTCGATGCCTGCCTTTTTGGCCGCCTGCTGAATGTTCTCTGTGACCTCCGCTGCGTAAGGATGGGTGGCATCAATGACCAACTCCGGCTGCTCGGTTTTCATCAAAGCTTCCATTTCCGCAGCATCCAGCCGCTCTGTCAGCACGCGGACCTCCTCTGAAGATGCACTGAGACTGCCGCCATATGTCGTTGCCGCACAGACCACCGACGGGATTCGATTGTTGACGAGAAACTCCGAAAGTTCTCTGCCCTCGGTGGTTCCTCCGAATAAAAGGATTTTACACATCTTTATAGCCTCTTGGTGTGACCATTTTGCCGTTTATGATTTTGGTCTGGGTGTTGCCGATAAATACGGTGGTAAACATATCAACCTTCGTATCTCGCAGCTCTGAAAGCGTCATGACCTGCATCTGTTCGCCTTCTCTGCCGATATTATTAACAATGCCACATATGGTTTCCTTCGGTTTATGTTCCATCAGAATGTCACAGGCCTTAGCCAAATAATCTGCTCGTTTCACACTGGATGGATTATAAAGGCAGACAACAAAGTCCCCTTTGCCTGCACTGCGCAGACGTTCTTCGATCAGCTCCCATGGTGTCAGTAAGTCACTGAGGCTGATCAGACAGAAGTCGTGGATCAGTGGTGCACCCAGGCATGCTGCCCCGCTGATTGCGGCTGTCACTCCCGGGACCACGGCGATTTCCGTCTGAGGATAATCTTTTCCCACCTCATAGATCAAGCCTGCCATACCATATACGCCGGCATCGCCGGAGCAGATCATAGCGACCGTCTGGTTCTTCGCTGCTTCTTCAAAGGCCATTACACAGCGTTCTTTTTCTTTCCGCATCGGTGTGGTTAGGAAAGTTTTTCCCGGGAAATGGTCTCTGACCAGATCCACATAAACCGTATAGCCGATGATGACATCACAGTTTTTGAGTGTCTCACAAGCTTCCATGGTCATTTTTTCGTAAGCGCCCGGCCCAATGCCGACTACATATATCTTATTCAAATCGAATCATTCCTTTCTTCATCGCCAGTGCGGCGGTTACCCCGTCTAAGGCGGTCTTTGGCTGCAGCAACATGCCGCTGCTGGCTGTTCCCATAAGCTCTCCGGCTGTCATGGCTGCCAGCATGGCACTGCGTTCACAAACATTATCCGTACCGGTAATCTGCTTGACAAATGCCGACTCCGTAAATTTGCCCTCTGCTTGATTGAGTTCCTCCGCCGTATAAAACCGGAGCGGCAGATGCATCCTTTCTGCAAACTTGAGCAGACCCGCTTCCCGGCTTTTGATATCAATGGAGGCGATCCCTGCTATAGCTGCCGGATCTACGCCTGCCTGCTCCAGACAAACATCGACAGCCTGTGCCACGGCTTCCTCCGATTTTCCGGCTTTCAGTCCGATACCCAGATACACCGTCTGCGGCATCAGCCACAAAACCTCCGGCTTTTCTGTAAGCCTCGGCTTTCTTGCGGAAATGAGGATGGCTCCGCCGCCCGAATAATCTGTAAAGTCGTCCAGTCGTTTCAGACGGACTTCGTCAGGTATCCGGCCTTTCACCTCGGCATCGGTATAGACCGTAATGGTTTCTCCTCGCACCAGTGCCGCGGCAACCAGTTTCGCCGCTGTAAAGTCCATGATTCTTAGCCCGTTCTTCCGGGCGAAAACATCCGGGGCCAGCTTTTGATGCACGTCGGTGGCTGTGGTCAGCACTGCTTCCGCCTCTGCCTGACCTGCCAGCCGGATGGCTATTTCGTTAGCACCGCCCAGATGTCCTGACAGAATCGGAATCACATATTGCAGCTGATCGTCCACGACAAGCACGGCGGGATCTGTTTTTTTACTGACGGCAAGAGGCCCGATGGTGCGAACAGCAATACCTGACGACCCTACAAAGATCAAACATTCCTCCTGCAGAAAATGTTTCCTTCCCCAGTCGGTCAGCGGCTCGGTAACGGAAATGGTATCCCTATCATCAGCCGATACTGGTAAGCAATCATCCGAAGCCTCTCTTTCATTGGCGGCCGATTC
>CAKQVC010000219.1 GCA_934277655.1 uncultured Clostridia bacterium | reverse complement strand
ATGCGAAGAAAAAAGAACTGGAAAAGAAAGAAGATGAACTGAAAGCAGAAGCCGACAGATAGACGCAGAAATTGAAGTCCATGGTCAGCACAACGAAAACGGATGGGGGCGGTCAGTTTACATGGCCATGTCCAAGCACTCAGTACATTACGTCTACATTCGGTAATCGATATCATCCGGTGCTGAAAACGTGGAAATATCATACAGGACTCGACATAGGCGGTTCTAGCGGCAGCAATATTGTTGCGGCAGCTGATGGTACGGTTATCCTCGCATCGGTCTACGGAGGATATGGAAACTGTGTGATGATTGATCACGGAAGCGGAATTGTGACTGTTTATGGTCATGCATCCAGCCTGCTGGTAAGTGCGGGTCAGAACGTAACCAAAGGACAGGTTATTGCAAGGGTAGGTTCTACCGGAATTTCAACGGGACCGCACCTTCACTTTGAAGTCCGTGTTAACGGGGAATATGTCAACCCGTTAAGCTATCTTTAAGAGACTGCATTGGAGCAGATATAGAAAGTTATGATGAACGTATCACAAACAATTATTCAGTTATTACATAACAGGGGCATTGAAGGGGAGAGCGAAATTCAGGAGTTCCTTTCCTCCAAGCCGAAACGTACATACAATCCATCCCTGCTGGACGATCTGGAGGCGGGGGTGGATTTCCTGTTAGAAAAGATAAAAACGGGCGCGAAGATCTGCATTTACGGAGACTACGATGCAGATGGAATCACATCTACCACGCTGATGTTGAGTATATTGGGACATCTGATGCCGGAGGAGCGGCTGGACTACTATATCCCTTCCAGATTTGAAGAGGGATACGGGTTGAATAAGGATGCCATCCTGAGTATTTTTAAGAAAGGATTCGACTTGATCGTTACGGTAGACTGCGGAAGCGTGTCCGCAGGAGAAGTCCAATATGCGAAGGAACTGGGGATGGATATTATTGTGACCGATCATCATAATATTACAGACACGATGGCAGAATGCCTGCTGATCAATCCGAAAAAGCCTGGATCAAAATATCCTTTTCAGGAGCTTTGCGGATGTGGTGTGGCCTTTAAAATGGCACAGCTGATCCAGAAAAAATGCGGACTTCCGAAACATGTTCTGACAGAGGTGTTGGATTTGGTGGCAATCGGCACGATGGGGGACATCATGCCCCTGGTAGATGAAAACCGTACGATGGCGAAATTCGGACTCCAGGTTGTCAATTCCGGTAGCAGGTACGGATTGAAAAAACTGATGGAGGGAGCAGGGCTTCATCCGGGACAGATTACTTCCGAAAACATCAGTTATGTGATTGTACCTCATCTGAACGCATCAGGCAGGATTGAAGATGCGTCACAGGCAGTCGAGCTTCTGTCTGCAAAAGACGGCGATCCGGAAACTGATGAGATTGTTGAGGATCTGCTGTTTAAAAACAGAGAAAGAAAACGTCTGCAGCAGGAGACCTTTGAAGAGTGCGTGGAAATGGTAAGAAACAGCGGAACAGACGATTTCTTGTTAATCGAATCAGAAAATGCACATGAAGGGATTGCCGGAATTGCAGCAGGTAAGATCAAAGATGAATTTTATCGGCCGACAGTACTGGTTACACCGTCAGGAGACCAGAAACAATATTTAAAGGGCACCGGCAGAAGCATCGAGGGTGTTGACCTGTATTCCCTTCTGAAAAACCATGAAGACTTGTTCGAAAAATTCGGAGGTCACAAAAGCGCCTGCGGATTTTTGATGAAAAAAGAAAATTTCCGGCTTTTGAAAGATGGGCTTCTTGCCGATATGAAAGTGCTTCTGACAGAAAATCCAGCTCTGTTTGTCAGAAAACATCCGGTCGACATGGAACTTCCCTTTGAGGACATTTCTCTGCAGTTGGCAGAAGAACTGGAACAACTGGCACCGTTTGGAAATAAAAATCCGAAGCCGGCTTTTCGCATCAGTCCAGTCAGAATCCGGGATGTACGGCTGATGGGTGCAACGGGAAAACATGTCAGGTTTAATATTTTTGATGGTAGAGGAAGAAGCTTGACCTGTGTGCTGTTTAATAAAGCAGAAAAATATATGGATACTCTCACCTCCGGAAATATAGTATCAGTTATAGGGTCATTGGAGGTGCAGACCTGGCAGAATGTGACGAGACTACAGATGGTCACGGATGAAATCGAGTGCTTGTAAAAGTATAAAACTTTAAAGAATTAAAGTTTGACTAAGCTGATCAGAAATGATATACTTGCAGTATAAGAGCAAGTGCGAAACACAGAAATCTGAGCATAAAACTGCTGCACTGCGAATTTACCGATTCCGAGAGGAGAGATGAAATGGCATATGAATCCAAATTAAAAAGAGAAGATATAGATGAGCTGTTTGATGCGGTCCTTACCTTAAAAGACAAGGAAGACTGCTACAGATTCTTTGAGGATATCTGTACGATCAATGAACTTCATGCGATTGCGCAGCGGCTTCAGGTAGCGAAACTGCTTTCCGAAAAGAAAACATACAGTGAGATTGAATCTATTACAAAGGCATCGACGGCTACTATCAGCAGAATCAACAAGTGTCTTGTTTACGGGGCAGATGGATATAAAAGGGTTCTGGAACGATTACAGGAGAAATAATTTGGAAAAATACGAATGAGAACGCCTGTGAGGGCGTTCTCTTCTGCATCTACGGCAATCATCAAGGGAACATTCTAAGAAGGAGGAAAAACGGAATGAAATACAGTATGTATCTTTATGAGGGCGATTTATCGTCGGATGAATTCAGGGAAAACCTTCTGAAGGAGGCGGTAGAGACCTATTGCAGAAATCATCGTATCGAGTGGGATGAAATTGTGATCCATCGTGCAGAAAAGGGAAAACCATATATTCTGGGTACACACAGAGATGTTTACTGCCATGTTTCTCACACGGAAAATATGTGGATCTGTATGGTAGGAGAGGCAGAGTGCGGTATCGACCTGCAGAAAGTCAAGGAGTGCCGGTATGAGCAGCTGGCAAAACGGTATTTTACACCGGAAGAGCAGGCGTATGTGCAGGAAAACGGTATCCAGGGATTTTTTAAACTTTGGGTAAGGCGAGAAGCTTTCTGCAAATATACCGGAGAGGGATTCTTTGGGCGGATTCCACCGCTTACAGATGGAGAAGGCAGCTTAAATACGATGATTGCTGACGGATTCCTGCAGGACATTCCGATTGCAGATGATCTGTTGTGTACATTCTGCACTGGTGGAGAGGATGACGAAATTGAATTCTTCGGATGACAGAACAAAGAAAAAATCTGCGATTGATGTAGCTACGGGCAGGCTTTCTTCGAGAATGCGGACAGAATGTGAAGTACGCAGGTACTTACAGCAGAGGGAATACTCGCAGGAGGAAATTCAAGAAGCAGTTATGGAATTAAAAGATTACGGCTACTTGAATGATGCACACTATTGCGGGGAATATTACCGGTATGCAAAGACGAAAGGAAAAGCAGATCGGAGGATTTTGCAGGAACTGATGCAGAAAGGTGTTTCGGCAGAAACTGCGAAAAACGCAATAGCCCGGCTTCGTGAAGAGGAAGAACAGGTTCTGACAGAACACGCCATGGCAGAAGGCCAGAATGCAGGGCAGCAAGATGCGGGAGCTTACCGGCAGGAGGAAGTTCAGCATACGAAGAGTGATGATTGGACTGTGGCTGGACAGGTTGCTGTGAAGATGGCGAAAGCACAGATAGCCAGCGGCAGGGCTCTGGATGAAAAATTCCTTGCGAAAGTAGGACGGAGGCTGGCAGGACTGGGCTATGAAAGCGGCATGGTATATGAGGTCCTGGGAAGGCTCCGACGGGTCGAAAAGAGAAGAAATGCTGCAGAAGAATAAAAGTATAAGGGTAACAGACTGGAGAAAGGGACAGAATGGCAGAAAATATAACGGATCAGTTTCAGCGGACAAGAACGCTGATCGGAGACGAGCCTCTCAAACGGCTGCAGGA
>CAKQVC010000218.1 GCA_934277655.1 uncultured Clostridia bacterium | reverse complement strand
GAGGATCTTTCCAACTGGTATATCAGAAGAGCACGCCGCAGATTCTATGCAGAAGAACTGACGGATGACAAGAAGAGCGTATATGCTACAACTTATGAGGTACTGGTAGGCCTTGCGAAGATGATCGCACCGATCGCACCATTCATTGCAGATGAAATTTATACAAACCTGACAGGGGAAGATACGGTACACGTTGCTTACTTCCCGAAGGCAGACATGAATCTGGTAGACAAGGGTGTCGAAGAAAGAATGGATATCGTCAGAGCATTGGTTGCACTGGGACGCGGTACTCGTGAAAAAGAAAGAATCAAAGTAAGACAGCCGCTTTCAGAAGTTCTGGTGGATGGTAAATATGAGGCTGTTATCGGCGACCTGACGCCACTGATCATGGAAGAATTGAATGTAAAGAAAGTTGTTTTCGCAAATGATCTGGATCAGTACATGAACTTCTCCTTAAAGCCGAACTTCAAAGCAGCAGGTCCTGTTTTAGGATCCAAGATCAAAGCCTTCGGAGCAGCAATCGCAAAGGCTGATCCAAAAGCGTTTGTTTCTCAAGTAGAAGCAGACGGCAAGGTTGTAATGAATCTGGATGGTGAAGATTTTGAGATCACAAAAGAATATCTGGATATCAGGATTAGTGCAAAGGATGGATTTGCAGTCGCTATGGAAAACAATGTTTTCACAATTCTTGATACGACCCTGACACCGGAACTGGTTGATGAAGGTCTTGCAAGAGAACTGGTCTCCAAGGTACAGCAGCTTCGTAAGCAGGCAGACTATGAAATGATGGATAACATTGTCATCACAGTCGATGCAGATGAAGAAGTTAAAGCAGCAATCGAAAAGCACGAAGACTACATCAAGAGCGAAACACTGGCTGTTGAGCTTAAGAACGGAACCTGCGAAAAGTCTTATGACCTGAACGGACACAAGACAGGCATTCAGGTAGCACGTGTATAAATTAATATTGTCATAGTTACGAATGAATAGGCAGGATATTGTGTTATGTCCTGCCTATTTTGCAACACAGCTGATGGTTTCAGGAAGAAGACCGCTGGCAGATACTGAGAAAACATGGGGGAAAAATGAGTTCAAAAAAAAGCGCAACGGTTCATGAATGGTCCAAAATGCTTATGCTGGCATTTGTTGTCGGTATATCTTCGGAAGTTAAATTCACTGCGATCACCAGTGGGTTTATCATTGCCATGTCGGTTCTCATGATGAACCTGTTTCTGTATTCGTTTGAAAGCGACAGACCGCTTCCTTTTATTCTTTCCTGCTCGATCATCTCACCGTTTGTTCGACTGATCAACGAGCTTTATACGAGGCATGATCTGAGCCGGAGCTTGATGGAAGTTATACCGGACGCAGTCTTTTTTATGGTATATGCGATAGTCTATTATATTCTGTACTATCAGGTTTTTCTTGGGGAAAAGACGGTAAGAAACTTTCCTTTGATGATTTTCTTCGCAGATACAATAGGCAATACGGCGGAATTGCTTCTCAGAAGCGTTATGTTCCAGAGAAATGTAATAACATTTCATACGATCGGGGTTGTTTTATGTATTGCTTTCTTGAGGACGATCATTATACAGGTGATCGTTGTAGTCATAGAACGATACTCGAATCTCCTGCTGCAGCATGAAATGGATGAGGAATTTAAAAGACTTTTGCTTCAGACTTCCAAGCTGGACGGAGAGATGTACATTATTGATAAAAATATCGGCGAAATGGAAAATGTCATGAAACAGACATACCGGCTGTATAAGGAACTGGAGGCAGATGAACAGGTTCCACCCCATTTTAAGAAAGAAGCTCTTTCCATTGCCAGACTGATACACGAGATAAAAGGTGATTATAAAGGGGTCGCGGAGGTGATCAGAACGCAGCTGATGTATGAACCGGACAGTGGTGGAATGAAGATATCGGATATTTTGAGTATTGAGAAAAAAGATGTGGGGACTGTACTGAAGAACAAGAAGATCGATGCGGAGATTCAAATTAATGTCAAAAATGATTTTTATGTAAAACCATATTTTGAGATGATTTCCGTAATAAGAAATCTGGTCATGAATTCGGCGGAAGCCTTCGGGGAAAGCAGCGGCAAGATCAGAATAACTGTTGAAGAGGATGAACGGGACTATCTTATTATTGAGTACGACAACGGACCGGGAATGTCGGAGGAATGCCTGCAGTCTATGTTTTTAGATGGATTTTCTACAAAGTTTGACGAGAAAACAGGGAACATTCAGAGAGGACTGGGACTTCCTCTGGTAAAACACTATGTGGAAGAGATTTTTAAAGGTACGATCGAAGCAGAGAGCAAAGAGGGAGAATATTCCCGATTTATTGTCAGAATACCGGAATCTACCGTATTACAATGGCAGAAGGAGGAGAAAGATGAAGTATTATATCGTTGATGATGAAATCGGTGTAGTAAAAACCCTTGAAAACATTATTAAAACCAGGCTGGGCGGTGAAGTTACTGGGTTTGATACCAATCCTATGGAGGCGTACCCAGAAATCATCAGAACCAAACCGGATGTTTTACTGGTGGATTTCCTTATGGCAGAGACCGACGGCGTTACCCTTGTACAGCTGCTGCAGCCGCAGCTGCCAAAAACCAGTTTTATCATGATTTCTAAGGTAAATGATAAGTCAATGGTAGAGCAAGCCTATCAGGCAGGCGTTGAATTTTTTATCAGCAAACCGATCAATCTGATCGAAATCGAAAGCGTGCTGAAAAAAGTGGAAGAGCGGCGCAATGCCGAGGCTTTGCTGACAAACATAAAAGGGATGTTTCATTCCCGGGAAGAAGAAAAGAGCAGAAGTGATGTATCAGGAAAACTGGAAAATATCCGTTATCTGTTGACCATGCTGGGCATGAATGGAGAAAGAGGTGCAGCAGATATGCTGACTCTGTGTGATCAGCTTCTGGAAAACGGAAGTGACTACAGCCGGGAAGAGCTGGAAAAGACGGCGGCGAAACTGGGGGATACACCCAGAAATATCAAGCAGCATATTCGCAGGGCGATCAAAAAAGGACTTTCGAATGCCGCCAGTGCTGGAATTGAGGATTTTTCAGGAGACGTCGTACAGATATATGCCAGCTATGTTTTTGACTATACCTGCCTGAAGGATGAGATGAACTTCCAGAAGGGACTGGCACCGGTGGGCGGAAGAATAAACATAGGAAAGTTTGTCAACGGTCTTGTCTTTTACAGCAACACATTAAATAAATAAGATAAATAATTTTTTCAAACTGCCGTAATAAATCTTTTTGAAAGTTCATGAGTTTTTTTGAATGTGATATTTAGAATTTGTTAAAAATAAGTCATCACACTTTTGAAGAAAGAGAGGAAAAACTTATGAACTTATCACAGATTGTAGGAACGATCAACGGTTATTTATGGGCGTTGCCACTGATCATTTTAGCTTTGGGAACAGGATTATACTTTTCCCTTCGGATGAAATTTCCGCAGATCCGTCTTTTTAGTGACATGTGGAGATTTTTAGTCGGCAAGGACAAAAAGAAAAGCGATAAGTCTAGCAAGGAAGGTATGAGTTCCTTCCAGAGTTTTGCACTGGCATTAGGTGGAAGAGTAGGTGTAGGAAACATTGCAGGTGTGGCTACAGCTATATACTTCGGCGGTCCGGGTGCAGTATTTTGGATGTGGATCATTGCCTTTATCGGAGCAGGAACTGCATTTGCAGAGTCTGCACTTGCACAGGCCTACAAGGTCAAGGTGGATGGCGAGTATAAGGGCGGTCCTGCCTACTACATAGAAAAGGGAACGGGAATCCGTATCTTCGCAGTAATCTATGCTCTTGCAGCAATTCTGGCAAACGGGATTACCGGTCCGACGATCCAGGCATTTAACTTTGCAGACTCTGCCCAGACTGCATTCGGACTGAATCCATGGATAAGCGGCGGGATCATTGCTGTTTGCTTTGCAGTGGTCGCTTTCGGAGGAAGTAAAAGACTCGGAACGGTTGCAGGCTACATC
>CAKQVC010000217.1 GCA_934277655.1 uncultured Clostridia bacterium | reverse complement strand
GAGTCATCCTTGCCCGGCTTATCGGTTCCCGGATTGTCTTTGCCTGGGTCATCTGTTCCGTTGTTGTCCGGGTCTTTATTCGGATCATCTGTGCCGGAATTGCCGCCGTTCTGGTCGTTCTTATTGCCACCGGAGTTGTCAGATGAACCATCCTGCTTCCCGTTGTTGTTCTTATCTTTTTCTGTGTTTCCGGCATTAGTATCAGAACTTCCGCCGCTTGTTCCTGTATTATTTTTAGATACGCCAAAACTTCCGGAAGCACTGCCGCCGGAATTACTTGTACTGGAATTCAACTGGTCATGATTCTGATTGTTCTTGTCAGAGTCGGCGTTTCCATTGTTTCCGCCGTTTACATCATCGCCTACAATATTATCCGGTACGATGGCCGTAGCCGGAACAGATGCACGATGCGCAAGATATGCACAGCGCCCCAAAAGTGCCAGAACACTGAGCAATAATAGAATGATTAAGATTTTTATAGCTTTATTGAGTTTTTTATTCTTCGCTTCCTCTGCTGACACACCTGCAGCTGCTACACTGTCCTTGTTCTGTACATTCTGCGAAGTTTCCGAATTTTTCTCTGTCCGGAGCTCTTCTTTCTCTGCTTTCATTTTGAATCCTTTTCCCGACATAAACTTGTCTAACTTGTCTATGCCGCCGCCCACACTACTTTTTATGATACCTCTCCCCCAGCACTTTTGTCAAGCAGAATTTACACAATTCGACCATTTTTATCACAGCTTCATCACATATCGAGAATATTTGCATGGAGGGGGGGAAGGGGAAGAACAGGAATCCATTATGTTCACGTCCTGCTATTGTGCCGATAAAAATCCCACCCATCAAAAAAATCGCTACTCTACCACATTTTTAAACGCAGAGAGTAGCGATTATTCATATTTATATTATTTTAACAGTCCAAGAGTGCTGTAAATCACCTCCGGAAGCATTCTGACAGCCTGCTACATCAGCGGTGCCACGGCTTTCATCAGATGCCCCAGGACACGCAGCATGCGATGTCCTGCCCAGATATTATTGTACTTGACGGTCCTGCATTTCAGCCTTGTTGCCTCGAAATCCTTTTCGATATCGCCGATGCAATCCACACCCTGCATATACGCTGCACACTCGAAGTGATGATAAAAACTGCGGTAGTCCAGATTGATCGTACCGACCATCGCCTCCCGGTCATCTGCCACACAGACTTTCGCATGCACGAACCCCGGCGTGTACTCATAAATTTTTACACCCGAATTTAGCAAGGATGTGTAATGAGTCTTTGCCAGTGAGTAAGCTGCTACTTTATCCGGTTTGCCCGGAAGAATCAGGCTCACGTCTACTCCTCGCTCAGCAGCATATTTGATCGCACATTCCATCTCACCATCCAGGATAAGGTACGGTGTCATAATATGGATATAGTTCTGTGCACGGTTAAGCATATCCATGTATACATGCTCCCCCACCTTGTCATCATCCAGCGGGCAGTCCCCAAAAGGCATCACAAACCCACGTCGTGCGTTTTCCACCGGATAATGGCGCATATATTTGTCAAACAAAGGTGATTTTTCGTTAATATTCCACATCTGTAAAAACATCAAGGTAAAACTATTGACAGCCTCACCTTTCAGCATGATCGCCGTATCTTTCCAATGTCCGAACCGGTTGACCTTATTAATATATTCGTCTGCCAGATTGACACCACCGGTAAACGCTACCTTCCCATCGATGACCAGGATCTTTCGGTGATCCCGGTAGTTGTAATGGGTTGACACAAACGGCATAACCGGCGAAAAAACCTTGCTTTTAATCCCGATCTTTTCCAGTCTTTTCGGATAGTCTCTCGGCAGCAGTGCGAATTCGCAGGTTCCATCATACATAACCCGGACTTCCACCCCTTCGGCAGCCTTTCGTTTGAGTATTTCCAGCACATTTCCCCACATCTGGCCTTCGTCAATGATGAAATATTCCAGAAAAATGAATTCCTTCGCCAGTTCCAATTGTTTCAGGAGTTCTTCGTATTTATCCTCCCCCTGTGCAAAATATGTAACGTCGGTGTTTTCGTATACTGGATGGCATCCGCTTCTTGCAACATATTTTGCCAGTGCGGCTGCCCCCGGATCTTCAGTTTTCAACTTCTCCAGGGTGCTTTCATTCTGCAGGATTTCTTTTTTCGTTTCTCCGATCAGAATATTGATCCTCTGCTTAACAGCTCTGTGCCCGATCTCACTCTGGGTATAAGCAAACAGCAACGCACCGAAAACCGGCAAGATCAGCATGACGATCAGCCATGTATTTTTCGCAGTGGCATCAATATCTGTATTCAGCAGATAAATGACCATCACTGCCTGAAACAGCATCTGTCCGCCCCACAGGTGCGGTACGAACCCTGCAAACCATCGGAACATTCCAAACAATACCAGTATCTGTACGATCAACATAGCCAGCACGATGCCGAACCTGCCGAACAATGCGTGGAATATACCTTTTTTCCCGTTTTTGATAAGCCTTACTACGTTCTCTTGTTTAACGATGCTTCCTTGCTTGTCTCCCATTTATGTCTTTTACTCCTGCCTGTACTTTTCATTGCCTGTCTGACACTGTCATATCAATTATTTTTTACCAATTTATGAATTATTTTTACCAGTAATTCCACATCAACAGGCTTAGAGATATGTTCATCCATTCCTGCTTCTTTTGCTCTTATTCTGTCCTCCGTGAACGCATTTGCTGTCATTGCAATGATCGGTATTGTTTTTGCATCCTCTCTGTCCATAGAACGAATTGTCTTCGCTACTTCATAACCATTCATGATCGGCATCATGATATCCATAAGGATAACATCAAACTCACCAGATCTGCTTTTTTCGAATACTTCAACAGCTTCCTGTCCATTCCATGCTTTTGTCACGTCAACCCCTTCATTCTGAAGCATAAATTCAGCAATTTCCATATTCAGTTCATTATCTTCTGCCAGAAGAATATGCAGTCCCTTTATAGATTTTTCTGATACATCCTTCTGTTCTTCACGTTTATCTGCATCCAGATTTATTTTAAATGGAACCCGGATCACAAATGTAGTTCCTACGCCTTCTTCACTTTCAAAGGTAATTGTTCCACCCATTTTCTCGACCAGATTCTTTGCAATCGGCATTCCCAGACCGGTTCCTGCAAATTTTGTGCGGCTTCCTGCATGTTCCTGCGCAAATGGTTCAAACACACATTTCTGGAACTCCTCAGTCATTCCGATTCCTGTATCCCGGCAGACAAATTCCATTGTCGTCATTTCTGGCTGTTCGGATGGAATTTCCATGCAGCTGATATAGATATATCCGTTTTCTCTGTTATATTTCACCGCATTCGACAGGATATTCATCATCACACGTTTCACATACTCTGGACTTCCAATAAGATCATTGTGTGTGATCTCTTTTTTCTCCCACACGATCCGGATATTCTGTTCCGCAGCCATCTGCTCAATCACAACAAATACTTGCCTGGAAACATTGCTCAGATTAAATGGAATTTCTTCCAGAATCACTTCACTCGACTCCAGCTTACTCATATCCAGGACTTCGTTTACCAGTTCCAGTAACAGATTGGATGCCTCTTTAACTTTTTTCCTGTATTCCTTCTGTTTCTCCATATCATCTGCATAATGGTCTGCCATGTTGACCAAGCCGCAGATTCCGTTAATCGGAGTCCGGATATCATGGCTCATCCGCTGGAGAAACTCTGTTTTTGCCTCATTGGCGGCTTCTGCCTTTTTAGCCGCTATCAATAGTTCTGCTTTATATTTTTCATCTTTTTCCTGTTCCTGTTTCCGGTGTGCCAGATTGGTTCTGTATGTCCAGAACCAGAATATACTGAACATCAGAAAATAAAAGAAAATAACACTTATCACACTTAATGGAAGGTTATGGAACACCGCTGTATCCGGAAGATACGCATAGATATAATAATCCCTCTGCTTCAGCATGATTCCGTAGCATCCGGTTCCTTCATTCTTCAAATGATAAATGTGCTGACTGTCTGTATGCCTCTTCATT
>CAKQVC010000216.1 GCA_934277655.1 uncultured Clostridia bacterium | reverse complement strand
GACGAGGAAGGGCTGTCCAAGGGTACTTATCAGCTGGTTGAAGAGGGAATCGGTGCTGATTATGCAATCATGGCTGAATGCAGATATGACAACGTTGCAATCGGTTTCCGCGGCAGATATAGCTTTGAGGTAACGGTTCGCGGCGAAGCTGCACATGCCAGCAAATACCCTGAAGTTGGAGAAAATGCACTGATCACAGGAGGCAAGCTTGCGGAAGCAATCGAAGCTCTGCCGACACTGACTCACCCGAACTTGAAGCATGGTACATGGTGCGTTCGTTACATTGAAGGCGGAAACAAGGGAACTCTGGTTGTTCCGGACAGCTGCTACATCTTTGTTGACAGATATGTTGTTCCTGGAGAAACAGAAGAAACTTGTATCCAGCAGATGCAGGAAGCTGCAGATAAACTGGGACTTGGTGAAAAGGTGGATATCCAGCTGAAACCAAGAAAATCTCCTTACATGCAGTCTTTCGCACTGGAACCGGACGATTATCTGGTTGTAACGTTAAGAGAGAAATTCCAGGAAGTAACCGGAGAAGAACTGAGAATCGAGTATGATCCATCTGTATGCGACTCTAACATACTGGCAGTATCTTTGGGAATTCCGACCGTAACATTCGGACCTTCCGGTGGTGGAATGCACTCTGCTAACGAATATGGCCACACATGGCAGGTAGAAAACTGTGCAGAAATCTATAAGAGAACTGTTGCAGAAATCTTAAAATAGAAAGAATCAAACAATGATCCTAAAATAAATATGATGAATCCTTTAGGGTAACATTAACACCAAACACACTTCCAAAAGACCCGCATCGGCGATGATAATCGCTGGTGCGGGTCTTTTGAGTGGTAAAAAATCCCCCCCCTTTTTGGCGAAAATACAAGGAAGAGGATAGACTATAAGGGAAAGATCAGAACCGGGTATTCGGATAATGGATATTGTACTGCCGTATCTTCCGAGAGACAGTAGAAGCGTTAATGCCGAGCCGCATACCGGCATCGCGGAGGTTCTGTGATTCATTCAGCGCAGCTTCGATCAATTGCTTCTCGTAAGCAGCAACGGCATCCGGGAGAGTCTGTGCAGCGGAGAACAGATCACTTGCTTCTTCGTGCTTAATATCCATGATGCCTTCCAGAAGGGAATTATCGACTTCGCCGTTGGCAGAAGTACAGATGGTCAGGTATTCGATGACATTTTCAAGTTCGCGGACATTCCCCGGCCAGTCATAGGCTTTGAGCATATTGTAGTTGCCGGAAGAAAGCTTCAGATAAGACCCTTTTTCCTTACCATAATGCTGAATGAAATATTCACATAACGGCTCAATATCCTCTTTGCGCTCGCGGAGGGGTGGAATTACGATTGGGATTACGTTCAGCCGGTAAAATAAATCCTGACGGAAAGAACCTTCTTTGATCTTTTCCCGAAGATTGCTGTTTGTTGCAGCTATGAAACGAATGTCAAGATTGATCTTTTTCGTACCGCCGACGCGTGTGATTTCTTTATTCTGAATGGCACGCAGAAGCTTAGCTTGAAGATCCAGAGGCATATCACCGATTTCATCTAGCAGGAGAGTTCCACCATTGGCAAGTTCGAAAAGACCTTTCTTACCGGTATTGTTTGCACCCGAAAATGCCCCTTTTTCATATCCGAAAAGCTCTGATTCCAGCAGATTCAGAGGAATAGAAGCGCAGTTTACTTTTATGAAAGGTTTGTCGCTTCTTGAACTGAGACGATAGATCTCGTCCGAAATAATCTCCTTGCCAACGCCAGATTCTCCAGTTACCAGTACAGTTCCGTTAGAAGGAGCGACTTTTTCAATGGTCTGATAGAGCGCTTTCAGTGCAGAAGATGTTCCAATTAGTTTTCCGGATGTAGAAGCAGAGTTCTCTGCTCGCTTTACGATACGAGTGTTGCTTTGCTTCTTTCGAAGAGCGTTTGCCTCCTGGAGAAATTTTTCGAAGTCCTCCTGCAGCGACTGGAGAGAGAAAATCGGACGGCTGCTGGCAATTACCTGCTTCACATTGCCTTTTTTGTCTAACAGTGGAACACCGACAACATAGCCGGTCTGAGGAGGAGTTGTCACATTCACGGATGACAGACGAAAAGCTTTTTCTTTCGTGCGGAGTACATCAAGTACAGCACCACCGGTAAAAAGAGAACCTTCGGTAACAATGTCACTGATTTTTTTTCCAAGAATCTGTTCCGGTGCAATTCCGGTATTATTTTTATAATTGGGATTCACATAGATGACTTTACTGTTGCTGTCTGTGATCAGAATGCTGTCATCCAGAGAGTTGATCACGGTTTTAAAGTCAATATCATCCTCCAGCAGGGAGGCAAGACTCTGTTCCAGTTTATTGCAAAATTCCAGCATAGCAGCTGGGTTTTCATATTCCTTTCGGGCCAGTACATCTTTCACTGTGTCCAGAAGGCACGTAACTGTGATAGAATTATTCATTTCAATCTCCTAAAAATTTGAAAACTTTCGCAAAATTTCTGCGTCCGGGATTTTGGCTTCGCTCTTCCTTACAAACTGGTCAAGAAGCTTTTTGTCTTTTTTTCTTAACGATAAGTTATGATAAGCCTTCTTAATGACAAGTTTACCATATTTCTTGTCGAAAAGAAAGAAAATTTGTTGTTGTTCTGCAACAAAGTTGCCAAACTGCAACGAAAAGCAGAAGACTAAAATCCGTAGAAATGTTGAAAAACAGCCATTTTGATGTTGGCACGGGAATTGCTCTTATATAAGGCAAATAAACAAAGGACAAACGTGTGTGGCACAGTCGAAGAGTTTCATGTGAGGCATACGAAAAGAATAAGAAGGAGAACGAGGAGACAAGAAGATGTTCGAGACAAGAAGACAAAACAGTAAAGATAAAGTAATCATAACCGCATCGCTTACCGGAGCGGTAACAACCAAAAAGGATAATCCTAACCTTCCGACACAGCCGGAAGAGATATGCAAGGCAGCGATTGAGTGCTACGAAGCAGGTGCAGCAGTTGTACATCTGCATATGAGAGATGAACAAGATAATGCAACCATGCGGTTTGACATTTTCGAAAAGACAGTAAATCTGATCAGAGCAACCGGTTGTCCGGTAGTTCTGAACCTTACATCTTCCGGTGGACAGGGATTCGGATGGGATGAAAGAATCCGCCCGTTCAAGGAACTGAAACCAGAAATGGCATCCTTCGATGCAGGTACCATGAACTGGCTGAACAAAGTTGTGTTTATGAATGAACCGGAATTTCTGGAACGCTGTGGTAAGGCAATGATCGAAGCAAATGTGAAACCAGAAGTGGAATTATTCGATGTTGGCATGCTGACGACAGCAGAGTATTACATCAAGAAAGGAATCCTGGAAACTCCGACCCATTTCCAGTTATGTCTGGGAGCTGCAGGCGGCATGGGAGCAACGACAGACAATCTGTTGTATCTGGTAAATAAGCTTCCTGAGAACTGTACATGGAGTGCATTCGGCATCGGCAAAGGTGCAAACGAGATCCTGCTGTCAGCCCTGGCACTGGGCGGAAATATCAGAGTCGGTCTGGAAGACAACGTGTTTTACAACAAGGGAGTTCTGGCAGAATCCAATGCACAGTATGTCGAAAGAGCAAAACGTGTTGTTGAAGAGTTCGGCAAGAAAGCTGCAACACCGGATGAAGCAAGAGAGATTCTTCAACTGAGAAAATAACGTAAAAAGTTACAAATAAATAAACTGATAATGCTGACGAGCGCTTGTTGCACAATTGCAAATATTGCAGTTTTGCAACAAGAGAATCGCCATCAAAAATGATAGCAAAGAGAAAATTCTCTTTTCTATATAGAACTTTTAATATTTATCATTTAGGAGGTCGAATAATGAAAAAGTTTCTCGCAATTATCTTATCTGTAGTTATGGTATTTGCTATGGCTGCATGTGGCAGCGATGACAGCGGTGCCAGCACAGACGGCGACAGTGCAGGTTATCCTACCATGGAGCTTACGTTAGCTGCGCTTGACAAGGAAGACACAGCTAAGGCTCATGACCTGAAAATCTTTATGGA
>CAKQVC010000215.1 GCA_934277655.1 uncultured Clostridia bacterium | reverse complement strand
TTTCGGAACGTATATCAGCTTTACCAGAAGGACACGAAATGCGAGGCGTATTTCGCTATTGTACCGGATAAGAATGCATACGCTGCGGAAGCCGGGCAGGATGTCCTGGATTATGAGGCACTGAAAGATAAGATGAAGTCCGGAACATCGGATTTTCTGGAATATATTGAGATTTCGGACTTGCTCATGCTTCCGGATTACTACAAGACGGATGCGCACTGGCGTCAGGAAAAGCTTTATCCGGTGGCACAGCGGTTGATGAAGGCAATGGGCGGCGAGTTGATGGCAGACTATGACGAGGTAGTGGCATCGGAAGCGTTTACCGGGGCTTACGGGCGTCAGAGTGACCTGGAAATGGAGCCTGAGGAATTGATTTATCTGGATAATGAAGTGCTGGAGGACTGTAAGGTAACTGATTATGAAACGGGCAAGGTGATTTCTGTTTATGATACGGAAAAGGCCGGAAGCGAGGAAGGAGATGGCTATGACCTGTTTCTGCATGGCTCAAAATCGCTTCTTACGGTTGAAAATCCAGAGGCAGAGACAGACAAGGAACTTGTTATCTTCCGGGATTCCTTTGGGAGCAGCATCGCACCGTTTTTTGCAGAGTATTACAGCAAGATCACATTGATTGACATACGCTATCTTGCCAGTGAGATGGTTGGGCGATTTGTTGACTTTGATGATCAGGATATTTTATTCTTGTACAGCACGCCGGTACTGAATAACAGCGTGACGTTGAAATAAAAATGAAAAAAGTTTAGATTTATAGAAAATTTTCGTTGCTTTTTATGAAAACATGTTGTATAATAATGATTGTTCCGCTGAGAGCGGAGCAATCACATATGCGGTCGTGGCGGAATTGGCAGACGCGCAAGACTAAGGATCTTGTGTTCCCAAGACATGCAGGTTCGAGTCCTGTCGACCGCACCATAACTGTAGAAACAGAGCTTAACGGCTCTGTTTTCTTGTAATACGAAGGAAAATATACAAAAAACGTTTTTGTATAGAAAATGAATATGTGGATGATGAACGGATGAAATGCCTGATACTGTGGAGCAATGGCGAAACAGACAAACAGACCAATCAGCATGGAAGACGTTATAGGAAGAAGACAACGGGGGAGTAAGATGAGTATGGATAAAAAGACAGGAAGAACTTCTAAAAAGAAAGCAAAATCCGGGTTTACGATCATGGAAATGCTGATTGTGGTAGCAATCATTGCAGTACTTGTGGCAATCGCCATCCCGACTTTTAACGGAAGTCTGCATAAGGCAAAGGTGGCTGCAGATTGGGCTAATTTAAGAGCTTTTTATGCAGAAATCCAATTAGATTATATGACATCCGGCGAATATAACGAGAAAGTTCCGGTAGACTGGAATACAAACCAGAACTATGATTGGAAATCGGTAACTTTTTTGAATGGGGATAAAGTCGAGATGACTGCAGGATTCTGTGCAGTTAGTTTTACTGACGGTGAAGGGTACTCAATAGAATATCAGTGCAATAGCGGGCATGCAAAATGTCACCTCAGTCTAAATGTAAAACAGCAGGAATAAACAAGAGCAAATATGGTGCTGCAGAATAGTGCAGCGGTAACATAAAAGTGACCGAGTGATGACTAAAACGGGAGAGATTGATTCTCTCCTATTTTTTTGGAGCAAAAATGGAGACAAAGGACGAGTTAGAATAAAGCTCTGGAGAAAGGCGGTCGGGTTATGAGAAAATAAAGAAAATTCCCGCGGGCAAGTGGCTACAGCGGGAATTTTCTTTATAAACGAATCCTCCCGGACGGCAATACCGGGGAATTGTCCGCAGCCAGTAGTGGAACAGTTTCGCTACCGGCTGCAATGTTTAGGAGTTTAATTCTTATGAATAGAATTTCCAAAAAGTTTGAAAATTTATTCGCTTACCAGTTCTTTCACAGAAGTTGCAAGACCTGCAAGACCCTGGATCTCAGAAGGGATGATGATCTTGGTTGCCTGACCGTCAGCCGCTTTTTCAAAGGCTTCCAGGCTTTTCAGCTTGATAACGGAGTCGTCAAGCTGGGCTTCTTTGATCAGTTTCAGACCATCGGCAGTTGCCTTATTGATCATCAGGATTGCCTGTGACTGACCTTCCGCTTCGCGAATCGCAGTCTGTTTCTTTGCTTCTGCTTCCAAAATAGCAGCTTCTTTCTGACCTTCAGCGATCAGGATAGCGGATTTCTTTTCGCCTTCTGCGATCAGAATGGCCTCTCTTCTTTCACGCTCTGCCCGCATCTGCTTTTCCATTGCTGTCTGGATGTCGCGAGGCGGTGTAATGTTCTTTACTTCCACACGATTGATCTTGATGCCCCATGGATCGGTAGCTTCATCAAGAACCAGGCGGATCTTTGAGTTGATATGTTCACGGCTTGTCAGGGACTCGTCCAGTTCCAGTTCGCCGATGATGTTTCTGAGCGTTGTAGCTGTCAGGTTTTCGATAGCGTCCATCGGACTTTCTACACCATAGGTATAGAGTTTCGGGTCAGTGATCTGAAAATAGATGACCGTGTCGATTTCCATAGTAACGTTATCTTTGGTAATAACTGGCTGAGGTGGGAAGTCTATGACTTTTTCCTTCAGTGAAACTTTACGTGCAATCTTATCGATCAGAGGAATCTTAAAGTGAAGTCCAACCTGCCAGGTTGAGTGATAAGCCCCCAGACGCTCAACAACATAAGCTCTTGCCTGCGGTACAATGCGGATGTTTGTTACGAGGAGTCCGATTGCAATCGCAATCAAAGCAAGAACAACGATTACTTTGATAATACCCATAATTCATTTCCTTTCTCTTTTGACTGAGACCATCTGCATGCAGAATGTCCAGATGGTGCTTCATGATAGATACCGGTTTTCCTTTTGGTTTTCAGGCAGTGGCTGAATTGACTTTGGCAGGGGATACGATCAGCTTTACCCCTTCGATCGCATGAATTTCAACCAGTGATTCTGCTGCAATGCTATTTTCTTGAACCTCTGCAACTGCAGACCAGACCTGTCCTCCAACTTTGACCTGACCGACTCCGTAAGCTGGAATCTCTGTCAGGACAACTGCCTTTTCGCCAATCAGTGCTTCCGTATTTGTTTTTTCCGTACCGGTTTTCAGTTCATCTACGAAGATTTTTCTTGTGAAAACAAGAAGACAGATGGAGACAATCAGGAAGATTGCAATCTGAATACCCAGTGCGAGATCAAACAAAGAACAGATAAGAGCAACTAAGGCTCCGGCAGCAAACCAGATGGTGGTAAGTCCGGCGGTCAGTGCTTCGACGATCAAAAAAATCACTGCAAGGATGAGCCATACAACTGCCATGCTTACTGATAATCCAAAGTACACCATACATTCCCCCTTTGTTTTGTTATCAGCTCTGCGTTCGCCTTGCGGTTCCGAATGCCGTAGAGTGCCACGGAGCAAGCTCCTGCACTCCTGACATGAGACCTGCCGTATCTCTGCCTGTATTTCATTTGGCAGTCGATGGGCTAGGGCTTCATCGCTGTGTAAAGTCATTATATCATGTTTGGATGTGTTACGCTACATTTTCTTTTGTGATTGTGTAAAAACTATCAAAATGCAGGTCAGCCTTCATAATCCACGTTGCAAGGGGTGTAGTCCGTGTCAAATTGAATGACCGTGTAGAATTTTGGGTTATAATGCGAAATAGCAGAGGTAAAAATCTGTGCGATTTCCTCTTTTGTCATGGTGCAGTCAGGAGAAAGCAAGATGTCAAAAACGACATTGCTGTGGGTCGCTCCAGGAACGATACGCAGGTCATGAAAACCTTTTACACATGGAAGATGCTGGATTTCGCCTAAAATCAGGTGCTTCAGAGGTTCCCGGTTTGGATCAGCCAGGTCGATAGGATCCATGTGGACAGTAATGTTGATCTTCAATTTCTGTGCAATGTCACGTTCAATGTTGTCAATGAGATCGTGGCTGACCATTACATCTACAGACCCGTCCACTTCAATATGAAGCGATGCGAAAATCTTGCCGGGACCATAGTTGTGGACAACAAGGTCGTGAATGCCTAAAACGCCATCATAAGAAGATGCCATC
>CAKQVC010000214.1 GCA_934277655.1 uncultured Clostridia bacterium | reverse complement strand
GGCCGGTTCTGTAGTCCGGCAGACCTGATCTCGGTAAGAAAGCCTGCTGCTTTGAGTTTTGCGCAGAAAAAGTCAGCCACTTTCCGGCATCCTTCCAGATCCGTTGATCCACTGTCGATATTGATGATTGTCTCTAAATCATTTAAGTATTCTTCAAGAGGAAAATCCATAAGCTGGTTTCCATTTTGTTCCTTTTCATTCGTCTTCATTATATATCATTATTGCTTTTCGCATCCTTTTATTTTCGTTCGGCTCCTGGCGTTCCATCCCACTCCATTAGAATTGTTCGTAAGAGTCAGGATCGCTGTTTTCAAAATAGACTGTATAGCCGTGTCCAGGATCCGGAATCCATTGCCAGAAATTCTCTCGTTCGCCCGGGAAGAGAATTTCCATTATGGCAGCAATGACGCCGCCGTGGCAGACAACGATGGAAACCGCATCACGTCCGTTGTGTCTATGAGAAAGCTCGTTAAGTCTGTGGACACCTCGAAGCTCTTTCAGACCTTCTG
This sequence comes from uncultured Clostridia bacterium, assembly GCA_934277655.1. Taxonomy (GTDB): domain Bacteria; phylum Bacillota; class Clostridia; order Peptostreptococcales; family Anaerovoracaceae; genus CAG-238. The sequence continues at coordinate 3,578 of CAKQVC010000214.1, read as the reverse complement.
AAATGCGGGCGTAAAAACTGTCAATGGAATCTCCCCCACCTGGAAATGTAAAAGAACCATCGGTAGCATTGACCCAGGTGTCAAACTCCTTTTCTGATTTCAATTCTTCAAAGGTTTTTCCTTCCCATGCACCAAAATTCATTTCACGCAGGAGCGGCATAGACTCATGGGGTACGTCGCCATAAATTGCCTGCAGAGTCTGCTCGGTGCGGATCAGGCCAGAAGTATAGCACTGAGCCTCCTTGAGGGGAGGGTAAATAGACTGTGCTTTCAGCTCGTTGATCGCAGCAAGCCCTTCTTCTGCCAGAGGAATGTTCATGCTGCCGTAGTACCAGCGTTTTAGATTCCCTTCTGTAATGCCATGTCTGATAAAATGTATATATGATTTCATAGTAAGTAACCTCTTTATTTCCACATTTATTTCCACTGCTTGTAATTGTTTTTAACTGTGGCCGGCTGTCATTTTAAACGCTGGCCCAGCCCGCAGAAAACACGGTAAACTTCGTCAGCTTCTTTCGAAAGTTTCAACATGGTGCGGCCGACTTCTTCCCTCCATGCCCGTTCGTCAGCATCAATCGGAACGACACCTTGTGAAATATCATTGAGAATGAAAATTTTATCTTTCAAAGGAATTTCGTAAGCTTTTAATACCGACAGAGTATCGGCACCTTCACAGGCACAGGCAAAACAAAAATGATGCAGGCCATAGATGACTTTCTTTGAAAGGTCAATAGCAAGATTATCCTCACAGTGGAAAACATCTTCCTCACGAAAGTTCCAGTTCTTTTGGGCATATTCCAGTTTACCCTGGTAAGCACCCCCAAAAATAAGTATCATATAGTACCTCCTCTCATTAACAGAACAGCAGACCGATGACACCCATCAGTTCGCCCCAGACAATCCCATATCCTGCAATATCTCCGCTCATGCCGCCAAGTTGACGGCGTCCATGAAGAATCGCCAGTGCAGTTCCCGCAATTACAAAGGCTGAAACCAGAAGGGTTGCAGGGATGTAATGCGAGCACAGCAGAGCCAGCGTGAAGTAGATAGCAAGCTGAACGAGAAGAAGAATCAGTCCCTGCTTCTTTGTCGCAGGAGCGTCGGGCACTTTGGCCTTTGGTGTTTGTTCACTTTCCGTCTCTGCGATTTCCCTGGTTACATCTTTCAGTTCTTCTGATACCGCTTCCAGTTTTTGGGCTGCACCCGAAGACGGAACCGGACAAACAGCATCATTGTCAGAGTCTTTTTGTGAATAGGATGCTTCTGCAAATTCAGCAAGCACCGTTTCGTCCATCAGTTCTTCCACTACCTCAGCAACGGCGGCTGCTTCCTGCGGCTGCTCAGAAGGGGCTTGCGGGGCTGCGGCTGTTTCGGCGGTGGCAGACGAGTCTGTATCTTCGGACATCTGTGCGTACTGGCTCTGTTTCATCGGTTTGCACAGTAGTACATGGATTCCTGATACTGACCGGCTGAGGACAACGATCATTACCATGTTCACGAAGTCAATGCCGACTCCCACCGCAGTGGAAACACAGCTGTAATATGCCAGGAGCAGGAAAATCAGGCTGACCACGGCGAAAGCACCTGTATGGCTGTCTTTTAAAATACGCTGTCGTTCCTCCAGCGGTCTGCGGGACATGATGGCATCCGAACAGTCCATAAAACCGTCCAGATGAATGAACCCGCAAAGGGCAAAAGGAAGAAACGTTACCATAAAGACGATGGGCAGATAAGGGAATCCCAGATAAACAAGAGCAAAATAGATCACAGCCCACAGCAGACCGATAATTAGTCCGACCGAGGGAAGAAAGCCCAGCATGAGAGATTTTGCGCGGTTATCCCAACGTTTCAGGGGGCAGGGAAGGGAACAGAAATTTCCCCATGCCATAAAAAAACCAGTAATGTATTTCATTTGTTGTCATACTGCAGAGCAGCTGCAGCACTCCTTTCGTTTGTTGATATTTTAGAGTATTCGCTTATTTGTACAGATATTTCATTCCGTAGGAAACTTCGATGACCTGGTCGCAGACACCTGCCAGCGTCCGGTCGAGAAGCGCCAGACCGCTTCGATAATGTTCGGTAAAGTCATCGAAACGATGGGCATCGGAATAAATGTAATCGGAAACAAAGACGGTGTTTCCGGTGCTTTTGGCGAATTTCGCCAGTTCTTCCGTCAGACGGGCAGGTGCATGAAAGTCGGTATCTCCGCCAGTCAGAAACATTTCGTTGGATAGCAGGGCGGTCACGCTGTCCAGCAGGAAAACGCCTTCAGGATTGACAGGCTGACCATCAACGGTTGTGCCTGTCAGGGCATTGCAGATGTTTCGTCCCTGTTCGATGGTCTTAAACCCCCAGCCTTCCCGCTCGGAAAGATGGCGGCGGATCCTTGCGTGATCCTCTTCGTCACAGGGAATCATGGTTGCCAGATAGTAGAGAGGCAGATCGGATTTTACTGCCATATCACGAGCCAGTTCCTGTGCATAAAATGACTTGCCATTTTTACAGCCGCCGCTGATAAAAATATTCATTAAAAAAAGTTTCCTTTCTTAGCTTCTTCCAGATAATCAGCATCAATCGCACCTTCCGCAAAGGTTGCCATGCCATTCATCGCAGCGCAGGCTGTTTCGATGATCTTAAAACTGATCGGGCAGCCACTTCCTTCGCCAAGGCGCATGCCCAGGTCGAAGTAAGGCTTAATGCCAAGTGCGTCCATGGCGATCAGGTAGCCTTGTTCTTTCGACTGGTGGGATCCAAACATGTAGCCGGCTGCTTTCGGTGCAAGGCGGGATGCAGCAAGAGCAGCCACTGCTGAGATATAGCCGTCGATGACTACCGGGATCTTATAATAAGCAGCGCCGAGAAACGCGCCGGTCATAGCACAGATATCGAAACCGCCGACTGCTGCGAGGATGTCCAGAACCTGATCTGGTTTCAGATTTTTCGTTGCTTCATCGACAATACGGATTTTTTTAGCCAGGCCCTCGTCATTGAGGCCACCGCCGCGTCCGACAACGTCAGTGCCGGTTTTGCCGCAGAGGGCAGCCAGCACGCAGGCACTGGTAGTGGTGTTTCCGATGCCCATTTCTCCGACACCGAAAATATCATAGCCGCAGCGCTTGATGGCCTCAACAGCTTCAATACCGGTAAGAATCGCCTGCAGAGCCTGCTCGTGGGTCATGGCAGGTTCCTTGGCGAGGTTTTTCGTTCCATTGGCGATGCGGCGGTTGACGATCTTTTGTGTCAGACCTTTCTGACATCCACTTTCGCCGCAGACGTGATCCTGCATTTCATCGGAATACAGAGTTTCAGGAATTTCCATCTTTACCCCTACATCCACAACTAAAAGATTGATGCCCCAGTATTCCGCCATGGAGCTTACCCCGGTCAAATGACGGGTAAAGTTGATGGTCTGGGAAAGGGTAACAGATTGTGGTGCGGAGGCAACGCCTTCTTCGACAACGCCGTTATCTGCAGAAAAGATAACGACAGCCTGTTTTTTCATATTGTTTTTTAATTTTCCGGTAATTCCGGCAAGCTGAATGGAGATGTCTTCTAACTTTCCGAGAGCACCGGTCGGC
>CAKQVC010000213.1 GCA_934277655.1 uncultured Clostridia bacterium | reverse complement strand
GTTCCGTATATTGCGGCTGCAACGATTTTGTATATGGTATTTTTTCACAATCTGTTGTATAATAACTTCATAAACATCGCAATCTAAAACAGGGTATCATAAGGGCGGAAGCGTATGATCGATTATAATAATGGTAAAACGATCACAATAATAATATAAATTGACGGTGACGATAAATTAGCAATCATTGTATCGTTGCGATGATGAGAAATACAAGATAATAACAGAAATAAGGAATAATTTTGGAGGTAAAATGATTACTAGCAAACAGAGAAGCTATTTACGTGCATTGGCACATAATATCGATCCGGTGGTTTACATCGGTAAATTTGGAGTTACAGCGAACGTGATGAAAGAATTGGATAATTGCCTGGAAGCAAGAGAACTGGTTAAGGTCAAGCTGCAGGAAGGATGTGATCTGAAGGCGAAAGACGTTGCCAATGAAGTTATGGGAAAGCTCAACGCAGAGTTTGTGCAGGCAATCGGTCATAAGTTTACTCTTTATCGTGAGTCAAAGGAAAATAAACAGATCATCCTGCCAAAGAAATAAGAACAGACAGATTATGAGTAGACAGATAACTGCAGGCGAAGCAGAAAAAAATGAAGAAACAGCTGCGGAAGACGCGGGCAGACACGAAAAACCAACTGTGAAAAAAACAGAAAGGAAGGAACGAAACATTCTTCTGACGATCGAATATGATGGCTCATGCTTCAGTGGCTGGCAAAGACAGCCTCAGGTAAGAACCGTACAGGGTGAACTGGAAAGGGTGCTTTCCAGGGTCTGCAATACAGAGATCAAGATCAATGGGACGAGCAGAACCGATGCAGGAGTACATGCACTGGGGCAGCGAGCTTCCTTTAAAGGGACCTTTGGAATACCGACTCCGAAGCTCATGCTGGCGGCCAATAACCTTTTGGCGGGAGGAATGCATAATCGCAAAGGCGTAGGCGATGTGCGGATTTTGTCCGCAGAAGAAAAGGAAGATGGCTTTCATGCACGTTTTGATTCGAAAGGAAAGACCTACCGCTACATCATAAGAAACGCACCGGATGTAGATATTTTTCGAAGAAATTACTGCTATCAGATCCGCCAGCCTCTGGATACGGAAGCAATGAAAGAAGCAGCGGGATTTATAGAAGGAACCCACGATTTTAAATGTTTTCAGGCGGCCGGTGGACAAGAGAGAGAAACTACGGTCAGAACAATTCACAGCATTGACATATACCGGCAAGAAGATGATGTTATAATAGAGGTTACAGGCGATGGTTTCCTATATAATATGGTCAGGATCATCGTTGGAACGCTGACGGAAGTTGGACTGGGAAAGAGAAAAGCGCAGGAGCTTCCCAAAATTATTGAAAGCAGAGACAGACAGAATGCTGGACATACAGCTCCGGCAGAAGGACTGTATTTAGTTGAAATATATTACGATGCAATCTTTGGAGGAAAAAATGGAGAAACGGAAACGACCGACCTGGGATGAGTATTTTATGGAAATGGCTGAATTGACAGCAAAACGTTCCACCTGTATGCGGCGTAATGTGGGAGCGGTTATCGTGAAAGACCGGAGAGCAATTGCAACCGGCTATAATGGCGCGCCGAAAGGAATTCGTCATTGCGAGGAAAGAGGCGGCTGCCTCAGACAGAAAATGGGTATTCCATCCGGACAGAGACACGAACTCTGCATGGCACTTCATGCCGAGCAGAATGCAATCATTCAGGCAGCATCCATGGGACATGCCATCGAAGGCGGTACGATCTATATTACCCATCAGCCTTGCGGCATTTGCGCCAAAATGATCGTCAATGCCGGGATAAGACGGATTGTAGTCAGAGAAGGCTATCCGGATGAACTGGCGGTTGAAATCCTCAAAGAAGCAGGATTAGAAGTAGAAAAATTGGAAAAGGCGGAAGAATAAATATGTATACAACCTTATGGGTCACTTTTTTGGTCGCTTTTGTGGTGTCATTGCTTGTGACGCCGCTGGCAATTAAGCTGGCACCCAAGATCGGTGCAATGGATGTACCAAGGGATGGCAGGCGCATGCATGTAAAAGCCATGCCTCGATTCGGGGGAATGGCGATCTTTGCAGGAACGATGATCTCTACGGTTATCTTTTTGCTGCAGCTTGACAATCGGATCGTAGGAATCTTGATCGGCGGTGCACTGATTTATATTTTAGGTATCATCGATGACTTGAAAAATCTGCCCGCAAAGGTAAAATTCCTGGGGCAGACGGTTATTGCTATTCTGATGTATATGTACGATATACGAATTGAATTTATCAGTAATTTTTTCGGAGAAGGAAAAAGTGAGCTGGGAACAGTACTGTGTTTCATCGTTACGATCATCTGGATCGTAGGAATTACAAATACAGTCAATCTGATCGACGGACTGGATGGACTAGCGGCAGGAACTTCGGCAATCGCATCCTTATGCATTGCTTACGTTGCTTATATCCATGGAATGTATCTGGCTTCCGGAGCAATGCTGGCTCTGGCAGGCGGTGCATTGGGATTTTTGCCATATAATTTCTATCCAGCAAAGATCTTTATGGGCGACGGTGGTTCTTTGTTCCTGGGATTCATGCTTTCCACCATGTCCATTCTGGGGCCGGTAAAGAGTGCGACCATTGTAGCGGTTATCATTCCGGTACTGGTGCTTGGAGTTCCAATTTTCGACACGGCGTTTGCGATCTTCAGGAGAATGGTCAATAAGCGGCCGATTATGGAAGCTGATAAAGGTCATCTTCATCATAGACTGATGAAACTGGGATATGGTCAGCGAAGAGCAACTTTGATGCTTTATGGAGTCAGTGGAATCATGGGGATCTCATCGGTTACTTTCAGCCGAGGTCTCTGGGTTGAAACGGTGGGGCTTTTTGCGATCGCATTGATGCTGATCTACATTTTCCTGACCGATGCAAATCACATTATGCCACAGATCAAGAATACGGAGACAACAGCGACGGAGGAGGAACACAAATGCAGACAGGAGAAGAAACCCGAGTAGCACTGATCAGCCTGATCGTGGAAAATCCGGATGCAGTCGAAGCTATTAACGGACTACTCCACCAGTATAGAAACTATATTATCGGACGAATGGGGCTTCCTTACGCACCGAAGAAAATATCGATTATAAGTATTGCAGTCGATGGGCCGATGAACGATATCAGTGCACTCTCAGGAAAACTGGGGGCACTTCCGGGAGTCAGCAGCAAGACAACCTATTCGAAAGTATAGGAATTTAAAATTCTTTTGGAAAAGGGCTTGACATTAGAATGGAGATGGGTTAATATACATGTATAATAAGTTTCGTACTTTAACGCGATAAAATGATAAAACATAAAACAAGAGAAATGACCATAATAGTATGTAGCCGTAAAAGCTGAGAGGGAATATTTTGCGGGGGAAACGGTCATTCGAGGAGGAAAGAAAACATGCTGAAAAAGAAAAGATTTATTGTACTGATGTTGATTTTTGTTATGATTGCATCGATGGCGCTGATGACAGGCTGTGGTAGTGATGAAGAGACTGGTGGCGATGCAGTCGAAAAAGACACACTGGTTGTCGGACTGGACGATACATTTGCTCCGATGGGATTCAGAGATGAACAGGGCAACCTGGTCGGATTCGATATTGACCTTGCCAATGCTGTTGGCGAAGAGCTTGGAATGGCGGTAGAGTTCAAGCCGATCGACTGGGATGCGAAAGAAATGGAACTGAAAGCTGGCACGATCGACTGCGTATGGAACGGTATGTCCATCACACCGGAAAGACAGGAAAACATGGCACTTTCCAACAAATATCTGAACAACAAGATCGTTTTAATGACTTTGAAAGATTCCCCTGTTGATATTACAGATGCATCTCAGCTGAAAGATGTACAGATCGGAACGCAGGCAGATTCTTCTGCACTGGAAATGCTGATGGCGAATGAAGAGTATGATAACTTTAAGGATAACATTAAGGAATACGATACATATGATACAGCCATCATGGATTTAAAGGCTGGCAGAGTTGATGTGATCGCAGTTGACCAGGTTTTAGGAGAATATACAAATAATAACCTGGATGGAGCTATGAAAGAATGCACATATTCCCTTGGCGATGACTATTATGT